>JAGWXN010000421.1 GCA_018969885.1 Betaproteobacteria bacterium
GCCGATCTGGTCACCTCACTCGCTCGGCCACCGCAGGATCAGTTCTCCGCCTACGCAAAGGCCGTGTATTCGATCTACCGCGATGCGAACCAGGACTTCACCTCGATGCTGGACAAGCAGGTCGCGGCGAGCAACCGCCAGCTTGCCGAGTCAGTCGAGACACTTGCCCGCAACGCGCCCGCTGGCACCGAGGGGGTCGTCACGCTGATCCGTCAATCGATGGCGGCCGCCCAGAGCGCCTACGATCAGGTGAACCAGGCCGGGCGCAAACTGACCGAAATGGCCGAGGCCAACCTCGCGCAGAGCCCAGCCGGTTCGAAGAAGCGCGGCTAAGCGGTCAGTCGATCCGGACCAGAAGCTTGCCGATGTTTTTCATCGACTCGCACGCTTCATGAACCTCGACGATCTGATCGAGCGTGTAGACCCGCTGAATCTGGTGAACCAGCTGACCCGCACGTAACGCACGGTCGATGAAGCGCACCGCCTCGGCATGCGCTTCATCAGACATCACATACACCAGCACCGTGCGTAGCGTGAGGTCTTTAGCGAGCATTGCGAAGAACGGCAATGGCGGCTGGGGCTCGGCGTCCGACCCATATGCCGCAATCACACCGCGCGGGCCCAGCATCTTCACGTTATCGGCAAGGTTGACGCCCGCTGCGACGTCCACGATACGATCGAGCGCACGGCCCGGGCCAAGCAGATCGGCGACCCGTTCCACCACATTTTCGGTGCGATAGTTGATCACCGCATGCGCACCGGCTTCGCGCGCACGGGCGGCCTGCTCTTCACGACTCACGGTAGCAAGCACACGCGAGGCACCGCCCAGACGCGCCATCTGCACGGCGTAATAGCCCACCGCCCCCGCTCCTCCCTGTACCAGCACCGCCTGGCCGGTGACCGGACCGTCGGCGAACACGCATCGATGTGCGGTCATCGCCGGAATGCCCAGACACGCCCCCGCCTCAAAGCTCACGTCGTCCGGCAGGCGAACCGCCTTGTGCGCGGGGACCACGCTGAACTGAGCGGCGGTCCCCGATGCGCGGCCAAGGGTTGCCTCATATACCCATACCCGCTCACCGATCCGGGCAGGGTCGACGCCTGCGCCCACACGATCGATGACACCCGCCCCATCCTGATGCGGCACGATGCGCGGAAACGGCATCGCGACATTGCCGCGTGCACCGCCACGCGCCTTCGCGTCCGACGGATTGACCGCTGACACATGGACCCTCACCCTCACCTCACCCGGTGCGGGTTCGGGGTCAGGCAACTCGCCCACGCGCAAGACCTGCGCGGCAGGGCCTTTGGTGTCGTACCAGGCTGCTTTCATGGGACATCTCCAGCTAATCGGATCGGGGCGCAGCCCGCCTCGGGTCAGTTCCCGGGCGGAGCGCGCATGAGTTTACCGGCAGCAATCAGAACGCCGAACGCCGACACGAAGCTTTACGATCGCTTACATCAGCAGCCCCCCACGGCTCGACCCATGTCGCTACGATCAGGTTCACGAAGCGCACCGTCGCGCTTCACCTACCCCCAAGGAACCTCCCCAATGAAACCGCACCGCATTGCCGCCGCCTGCGCCATCGCGCTCGCCCTCACCACCAGCGTGGCCTCGCACGCACAGCAGCCGCCCGTGCAACCGCCATCCACCACCGGGCAATCCATGCCCCATGGGTCGCCTCACGGCGGCCGTCATCACGCCGGTCAGCCACACCATGCCCCGCATGCAGGACACGCCGGGCATCACGCGCGCGGCGGCCAGCACGGCCATGATGGGCTGATGCTCCCCGGAGCGGGACTATTGCGTGGGCTCAACCTGAGCGAGGCACAACGCGATCGGGTGTTTGCGATCCTGCATGCACAGGCGCCCCAGATGCGCGCACAGACCCGCGACGCGCAGAAGGCCCGCGAGGCCCTGCATCAGGTCGCCCTGGCGGGCGAGCTCGACGAGGCCCGGCTGCAGGAGCTCGCGCAGCGCGCAGCGCGCGCCAGCACCGATCTGGCGTTGCTGCGCGCTCGCACGCACAACGCGCTCTTCAAGGAACTCACCCCCGAGCAGCAGGCACAGCTGAAGGCACGCATGGAATCGCGCCAGCAACACGGCGGTCATCATCGGGCGGGCATGCATGGGATGGCCTCGGCCAGCTGAGCGTTCCACTCAGCGGCGCCGGGTGATTCGCCCGGCGCTGGCCATCGGGCGTGGCATAGTGAGGGCTCGTCTGCCGGCCACGCGGCAACCGCCCCTTGCAACGCAGCCAGGCCCATCGGCCCCGGCCCCGTCCGATGCTCGATTCCGCTCCCCATCTCGCCGCTCCCTATCTCGCCGCTGTCCATCTCGCCGCTCTCCATTTCGCAGGCACCTCCGTCAGCTGGCTTGAACTTGTCGCGTTTGCTTTCGCGCTCGGCGGGGTGGTGCTCACTGCGCGTGTGAGCCCCTGGGGCTGGCCGCCCACCGTTGTCGCGAGCGCGCTCTACGGCTGGCTGTTTTTAGAACACAGACTCTATGGCGATGCCGCGCTGCAGCTCTTTTTCATCGCCGTGTCGATCTGGGGCTGGCGGGCGTGGCTGCGCCCGTCGCTGGCGACCGATGGACAGGCCCCGCTTGGAAGCGCCCCGCTCAGCGTGAGCTGCCTGTCGCGAACCGCGCTCACGCGCCTCCTGATCGCGCTCGGCGCTACGTGGCTCGCCACCGGGCTGGTCCTGTCGCGCTTCACCGACACCGATGTTGCGTGGCTGGATGCCGCCCTCACCGCAGGGAGTCTGTTTGCGCAGGTGCTGCTCGCGCGTCGATATCGCGAGGCGTGGGCGCTCTGGATCGGCGTCAATACGAT
>JAGWXN010000422.1 GCA_018969885.1 Betaproteobacteria bacterium
CGCGGACGCTACTCGAGCTTCAAGGGTTCGCTTTGGGATCGCGGCATTCTCCCGCAGGACACGATCCGGTTGCTGCGCGACGAGCGGGGCGGCCATGTCGAGGTCGATGAAACCGAGCATCTCGATTGGACGAGCCTGCGTGCCCGCATCCGCGAACACGGCATGCGCAACTCCAATTGCGTTGCGATCGCCCCGACCGCCACGATCTCGAACATCATCGGTGTGTCGGCCTGCATCGAGCCCACCTTCCAGAACCTCTACGTGAAATCGAACCTGTCGGGCGAATTCACCGTCGTCAACGACTATCTGGTTCGCGACCTGAAGCGGCTCGGACTATGGGACGAAGTGATGGTGGCCGATCTCAAGTTCTTTGACGGGTCACTCGCTCGAATCGACCGGATCCCCGCCGAGCTCCGCGAAATCTATGCCACCGCATTTGAGGTGGAGCCCAGCTGGCTGGTGGAGTGCGCAGCACGGCGCCAGAAATGGATCGATCAGGCGCAATCGCTCAACATCTACATGGCCGGTGCCTCGGGCAAGCGCCTGCATGACACCTACACGCTGGCCTGGCTCCGTGGGCTCAAAACCACTTACTACCTGCGCACGCTCGGTGCTACGCATGCAGAGAAGTCGACCACCGACAAGATCGGGCAGCTGAACTCGGTGTCGGCAGATGGCGCGGGCGCGGCGGGCTTCAACTATGCGGGAGCAAGCGGCGCAGCAGTGACCGCAGCGGGTGCTGCAGGGGTCGCAGCCAGCAGCGAGCCCATTGCACCGAAGTTCTGTGCGATCGATGATCCGGAGTGCGAAGCCTGTCAGTGATCGTGCAAAGCTTGTCCTGACGTTGCAAGGCTATTCATTGCACCGTAAGATTCAGGGCGTGAAGAATTCTTCTCGCTCCCTCAGTTTGTTATCAAAGAAAGTTAAAGCGAGATCTTAAATGCTGTCTTGGGATGACGCGCCCGCAGTGGCAACACCAACACGCCGGGCACCGCCTGCACCGCCGATCAATCTGGAGCTGGGTTCCGCGCCTGCATCCATGCCGATCGCGGGTGCGGCTGCGGCCCCCGCCATCAATCTGCCCAAGCCCGCCTCCACGGCAATGGGTTCAAGTTCGCGCCGCGTGCGCGTTGAAGACAAGCGCATCATCAACGGCGGCGCTGATGTCAACCAGCTGGTGCCATTCAAGTACAAGTGGGCTTGGGAAAAATACCTCGCCACCTGCGCCAATCACTGGATGCCGCAAGAGATCAACATGAGCCGCGATATCGCGCTCTGGAAATCTCCCGATGGCCTCACTGAAGACGAGCGCAGGCTCGTCAAGCGAAACCTCGGCTTCTTTGTCACCGCGGATTCGCTGGCTGCCAACAATATTGTGCTGGGCACGTATCGGCACATCAGCGCTCCGGAGTGCCGTCAGTTCTTGCTGCGCCAGGCGTTTGAAGAGGCTATTCATACTCACGCGTATCAGTACATCGTCGAGTCGCTCGGTCTGGACGAAGGCGAAATCTTCAACGCCTACCATGAGGTCAAGTCGATCCGCGACAAGGACGAGTTCCTGATCCCGTTCATCGATACCCTCACCAATCCCGATTTCGTCACCGGCACGCCTGACGCCGACCAGAAGCTGCTGCGTTCGCTCATCGTGTTCGCCTGCCTGATGGAAGGGTTGTTCTTCTATGTCGGCTTTGTGCAAATTCTCGCGCTCGGTCGGCAGAACAAGATGACCGGCGCAGCCGAGCAGTATCAGTACATCCTTCGCGATGAATCGATGCACTGCAATTTCGGCATTGACCTCATCAACCAGATCAAGCTTGAGAACCCGCATCTCTGGACGGCCGAGTTCCGCGAAGAAATCCGCGGGCTGTTCCGCCAGGCGGTTGAACTCGAATATGCGTATGCCGAAGACACCATGCCGCGTGGTGTCCTTGGACTGAACGCCCAGCAGTTCAAGAGTTACCTGCGCTTTATCGCCAATCGACGGGCTCAGCAGATCGGCATCGAAACGCTGTTCCCGACAGAGGAAAATCCCTTCCCCTGGATGAGCGAAATGATCGATCTCAAGAAGGAGCGTAATTTCTTCGAGACGCGGGTCATCGAATACCAGACCGGAGGCGCGCTCAGTTGGGATTGAGACCCTCTCGCCTCTCGCGCATCAGGGCGGCGGCCCGCAAGGCCGCCTCGCCCTCGCTCCCCCTCCCGCTTTTGAAAACGCCGTGCCCAACCCGCCGGCGTTTTTCATTTCAGCGCACCATCGCGCTGACTCCCGAATTCATTAGCGTACGCGTAGCCCTCCCCGCGGGGGTTATCGCTTGCGCCGATGAATGGCCCGCCCGCCGCACTGCGTTATCGCTTGCCGGCGCGGGTCTCCACCAGCGTAACTTCAACTGAAGGAGTTTCACCATGGCAACAGCCAAGAAAGCAGCGGCGAAGAAGCCCGCAGCGAAGAAGCCGGCGGCGAAGAAGCCCGCGGCCAAGAAAGCGGCGGCGAAGAAGCCCGCAGCTAAGAAAGCAGCGGCGAAGAAGCCCGTAGCCAAGAAAGCGGCAGCGAAGAAGCCTGCGGCCAAGAAAGCGGCGGCGAAGAAGCCTGCGGCCAAGAAAGCCGCTGCGAAAAAGCCGGCCGCCAAGAAAGCAGCTGCGAAAAAGCCAGCTAAGAAAGCCGCTGCGAAAAAGCCGGCTAAGAAAGCTGCTGCGAAAAAGGCCGCTAAAAAGCCTGCGAAAAAAGCCGCTAAAAAGGCTGCCGCTGCCCCCGCTGCGGCTGCCCCTGCTGCGCAGCCGCTGAATCCCGCGGCCGCCTGGCCGTTCCCGACTGGGA
>JAGWXN010000423.1 GCA_018969885.1 Betaproteobacteria bacterium
CGCGGCGCTCGGTAGAAAGGTTCATGGAAAGGTCCTGGCATGGTTGAAAACCGGTGGCGCAGTGCGCAATGCTGGTATTTTACCTGCCCAACGCCCGCTGACCGCCCGCCAACGGCCCGATTGAAGCGCTATTGACTGCCCACTCCGTTGAGGTGAACGTGCCCGATTCCACCGATCAGACGCCCTACGACCGCACCGTTTTTTACGTCTCGGACGGCACCGGCATCACAGCCGAGACCTTCGGTCATTCACTGCTCACTCAATTCGGCTCTGTGCGGCTCAGGCAGCAGCGACTGCCCTTTGTGGATTCGGTGGAGAAAGCTGAAGAGGCACTTCGCCGCATCAACCGCCAGGCGCAGCTTGATCGCAAGCCTCCGATCGTGTTCAGCACGCTGGTTAATGCGCCAATCAACGATATCGTCCGGCAGGCCACCTGTCGATTTTTCGATCTATTTGCGAGTTTTCTTGAGCCCCTTGAGCAGGAACTGGGTGTTCGCTCCAGCCATGCAATCGGCCAGTCGCATACCGCATCAAACCTCGAGGCCTACAGCCGTCGAATTGCAGCGATCAATTACTCGCTCACGCACGACGACGGACAGACCGACAAGGATCTGGAAGAGTCCGACGTGATCCTGGTGGGCGTTTCGCGAAGCGGAAAGACACCCACCAGCCTCTACCTCGCCATGCAGCACGGGGTGAAGGCCGCCAACTATCCGCTGATTCCAGAGGATTTCGATCGGCAGCGACTCCCCGAGGTGCTCTACCGGCACAGAAAAAAGCTGTTCGGGCTCACCATTACACCCGAGCGGCTGGCCGAAGTACGCCAGGAGCGGCGACCCAATAGTCGCTACGCATCAATCGATAACTGTCGGCACGAAGTGATTGCCGCCGAGTCGATGATGCGCAGGGAAGGCATCGAATGGCTCTCCAGCACCACCAAGTCAATCGAGGAAATTGCAACCACCGTGCTTCAGCGAATTGAGGCGCGCAGCCCCAGCTAGCGACGTACGGCCGTCTGCCGCTGAGTGAACTGCTCGTATAAACAGATCGAAGCGGCAACGCCGACATTCAGCGACTCAACCCCGGCATCGTGTCGGATCTCGAGCCAATCAATGGCGCTCACAGCACTCAGTTCCGGGGAGAGGCCCTGCCCTTCAGCGCCGAAAATCCACAACCGGGGTGCGCGCAGATCCGCTTCGTCAATTGACTGTGGTGACCGGGGCGCCGCCGCCGTCCAGCGGGCGGCACCCCGACTATTGACGAGCGACGATAGCGGGATCGCTTCGCAGAGTTGCAGTGCAAAGTGCGCACCCATTGCCGAGCGGATGACCTTGGGCGACCACAGGCTCACAGTATCCGGCGAGGTCATGATGAGCCGTACGCCGAACGCCGCAGCACTGCGAAGAAGCGTACCGGCATTGCCTGGATCCTGAACGCCATCGAGGTACACCGCATCCTGATCGAGCGCGCGGGGAAGCGTCGCTTGCGGGATAGGAATCGTCGCTAGCGGGCCTGGCCCGTGGGCTACCTGAGACAAACGATCGAACAGCGCATCATCAAGCACCAGCGTTTGATGGGCGGATTGCGCGCACAGCGCGAGCATTTCCTCCCGCTCGCTTGATCGACGCGGAATCACCGCCTCCGGCGCGAGACCGCCGCCTGCGGCGAGCCATGCCTTAAGAAGATGCTCGCCCTCAATAATCGCCAGGCCCAGTGCCCCTCGCTCACGCGACGATCTCGACAGCGCAAGTAGACGCCGGAACCGCTCGTTTGAGGGCGAACGGATATCCGATCGCGATGGAACCTGTTTATCGCTCATCGGACACCGCGCTGCTCAAGCGCTTGTCGTACCGGAGAAAAGCTTCGGCGATGCGCGGGGCACGGGCCGTAGGATCGCAGCAAGGCCAGGTGTAGCGGGCTGGGGTAGCCCTTATGCTGATCAAAGCGATAGTGTGGATAGTCGGTGTGCAAACGCTCCATTTCAGCATCGCGGTCGGTCTTGGCAAGAATCGATGCCGCTGAAATCGCCGGATCGAGTGCATCGCCCTTCACGAGGGTTTCCACCGCGCAGCCGAGTATCGGTGCGCGATTGCCATCGATACGGGCAAGGTCGGGCGCCACGAGAAGCCGCTCGACTGCGCGTCGCATCGCAAGAAGCGTGGCCTGAAGAATGTTGAGTGCATCAATTTCTTCGACGCTTGCGCTGGCCACTGACCAGGCAAGCGCCCGCTCACGAATCTCGCCCGCCAGCCGCTCACGCCGCTGCGGCGACAGAACCTTTGAGTCGCGTAAGCCCGAAATTGGCCGCTCCGGATCCAGAATGACCGCAGCCGCAAACACCGGACCGGCAAGCGGGCCGCGCCCGGCCTCATCAACGCCAGCAACGCGTTGAGCTGGCGCCGCCAGGCCAGGAAGCTGTGGTTGATGTTCACTTGAAGGACGTCGGCTCACGTCGCCCCCTTCGTGGATTCGCACACCCTGAGTATCGCCTCGGCGCTACGTTTTGCGCAGCCGCGTGCAAGGCTGCCGTGCATGTCTGCAAAGCGCTGCTGCAAACGGCTGCGAAGCGATGCGTCATCAAGTTGCGCCAGCAAAGCCCCACCCAACGCCTCGGGGCTTGCTTTGTGCTGGATGAACTCGGGCACCAATGATTCCCGACACAAGATGTTGGGTAGCCCAATCCAGGGTAACAACCCGCGATTACGCATCAGCAAGAAGCTGAGCGCTGCCATGCGGTAGAAGATCACCATGGGACGCCCCAGGAGCGCGGCTTCCAGCGTGGCCGTACCACTTGCTACCAAGACTGTATCAGC
>JAGWXN010000036.1 GCA_018969885.1 Betaproteobacteria bacterium
GCCCAGCGCAAACGCCACCACCACGATCGCCACCCCGGACAGGGTGGCTTTGCTCGCGGCCCATAGCCATTCAGCCACCAGGATATCGTCGAGCTCCACCGGCGCATTCATGAGCGAATCCCAGGTGCGCTGCACCTGCATTCTGGAAAACGCCGAATAAAGCGATTCAAAACTCGCCGCCATCGTGGTGCTCATGCAGATCGCGCCGGCCGCGAGGAAGACGATATACCGAACGCCATCCACCTCGCCCAGAAAGGCGCCCAGGCCATAGCCGAAGGCGAGCAGCGTGATCAGGGGTTCAGCGACATTGCCCACCAGACTGGCGGGCGCAAGCTTTCGCCAGACGAGCAGGTTGCGACGGTACACCGCCAGTACGCGAGATGGATCAATCACGAAGATCCCGCCCGGTGAGCTTGAGAAACACGTCTTCGAGATTGGCTGCGCGGCGCAGCACCCGGAGATCGCCCAAGGCAGAAAGCATCGCAGCGCGCGCGACATCTGAGGTGTAGAGGTAGAGCGTCTCGCCAACTCGCTCGATGCGCTCTGCGCCGCGTGGCTCGATCGGCGGGAGCACCGCGCCCGGACGCCCCGGCATGATCTCGAGCACGATCGGCTCGATATGGGTGGCAATCAGACCCGCAGGCGAGTCGATGGCAATACAGCGGCCGTGATCAATGATCGCAATCCGATCACACAATCGCTCGGCCTCTTCCATGAAATGCGTCGTCACCAGGATCGACTTGCCGCGCGCGAGCAGCTGCCTCAATCGGTCCCAGATCAGGTGTCGCGCCTGCGGATCGAGTCCGGTTGTGGGCTCATCAAGCAGCAACAGTTCAGGATCATTGACCAACGCGCGTGCCAGCGTGAGGCGGCGCTTCATGCCACCCGACAGCTCATTGATGCGGGCGTCCCGCTTGTGGGCGAGCCCCGCAAACTCGAGCAATGCCGACGGGTCACGTCGCGCGGCCTGCGCACGGGCCCCGAAATACCGTGCGAAGACGATCAGGTTTTCAGAAACCGTGAAATCGGGATCGAGCGCATCGAGCTGCGGAACCACGCCGATCCGCTCGCGAACTGCTCTGGCCTCGCGGGGCACCTCGAGACCGAGCACGCGGATGTCACCGGCGTCGGGCCGCGTGAGCCCGAGCAGCATCCGGAGCGTGGTGCTCTTGCCGGCGCCGTTGGGTCCGAGCAAACCGAAGCAGGCACCCGCCGGAACCTCGAGATCGAGCCCATCAACCGCGCGGTGATCGCCAAAGCGCTTGACGAGCCCGCGGGCTCTGAGCACTGCGCTCATGGATCAGCCGCGCAAACGCGGCGATCAGCTGGCCACGGGAGCGGTTGCCGCTTCCTCGCTGCGGTCCATAAGCCGCACAAGCGCCATTGGCGCATTGTCGCCCACCCGGTAGCCGAACTTGAGGATGCTGGTGTAGCCACCGTTGCGCTGCGCATAGCGCGGCCCGAGCTCGTTGAAGAGCTTGACCACGATATCGCGGTCGCGAAGGCGATCAAACGCCAGGCGACGGTTCGCAAGCGACGGCTTCTTGCCCAAGGTGATGAGCGGTTCAACGACCCGGCGAAGTTCCTTCGCCTTGGGCAGCGTTGTTTTGATCATCTCATGGCGCAACAGCGCGATGCAGAGGTTGCGCAGCATTGCCTCGCGGTGGGCGCTGGTGCGGTTGAGTTTTCTAAGTCCGTGACGGTGACGCATGATTCGCTTCCTGTGGTCGCGTTCAGGCTTACGGGCGCTCGAGGCCCGCAGGCGGCCAATTTTCGAGCTTCATGCCGAGCGTAAGTCCACGCGAGGCGAGCACTTCCTTGATTTCGTTAAGCGACTTCCGACCCAGGTTGGGGGTCTTCAGCAGCTCGTTCTCGGTACGCTGGATCAGATCGCCGATGTAGTAGATGCTCTCCGCCTTGAGGCAGTTGGCCGAACGCACCGTGAGCTCAAGATCATCAACCGGGCGAACCAGGATCGGGTCGATCTGCGGACCACCCCGGCTCACCGCACCGAGCACACCCAGCGTCTCCGAGCCAGGCTCGGCACCCCCTTCGAGCGCAGCAAACACCGAGAGCTGCTCGACCAGGATACGCGCCGACTGACGCACAGCCTCTTCGGGAGCGATCACGCCATTGGTTTCAACATCAACCACCAGCCGGTCAAGATCCGTGCGCTGCTCGACGCGCGCGCTCTCCACCTGATAGCTCACGCGGCGCACTGGAGAAAACGACGCATCAAGCACGATTCGCCCGATGGTTTTCGTCTCGTGCAACTCACGCAACGTGCCGGGGACATAGCCACGGCCACGCTCGACCCGAATCGACATGTCGAGCTTGCCACCTTCGGTGAGGGTGGCCACGACATGCTCGGGATTGACGATTTCAACGTCGTGCGGCAAATCGATATCGGCCGCAGTGACGGGGCCCGGGCTGTCCTTGCGCAGGGTGACAAACACCTCGTCGCGGTTGTGCAGCTTGAACACCACGCCCTTCAGATTGAGGAGCAGATCAACGACGTCTTCACGAACGCCATCAATCGTGGAGTATTCGTGCACCACACCCGAAATCTGGACTTCGGTCGGTGCATAACCAACCATCGAGGAGAGCAACACACGGCGTAGCGCGTTGCCCAGCGTGTGACCGTAGCCGCGTTCGAACGGCTCCATCACCACGCGGGCGTGAGCGGCACCGAGTTGCTCGACCTCGACGATGCGCGGCTTCAGCATGGCAGTCTGCATGGCAATCCTTTAGATTAGCGCGAGTACAACTCGACGATCAGGCTCTCATTGATGTCTCCAGCCAGGTCCGCCCGATCGGGCGTCGACTTGAACACACCTTCCATCTTGGTCTTGTCAACCGACACCCAGGAGGGGAAACCGTGCTGATCGGCGAGGTTGAGCGAATCAACAATACGGGCCTGCGCGCGCGACTTCTCGCGAACAGCGATCACGTCATTGGGCTGGATCAGCATGGACGGGATGTTGACCGGCTTTCCGTTGACCGTTAGTGCCTTGTGGCCTACCAGCTGGCGCGCCTCGGCGCGAGTGGAGCCAAACCCCATGCGGTAGACGACATTGTCAAGCCGGCTTTCAAGAAGCTTGAGCAGATTCTCGCCGGTGTTGCCACGACGACGCACGGCTTCAGCGTAGTAGCGACGGAACTGGCGCTCGAGCACACCATAAATGCGCTTGACCTTCTGCTTTTCCCGAAGCTGCTTGCCGTAGTCGGAGGTGCGAGCACCCGAAATGCGGCCGTGCTGACCGGGCTTGCTGTCGAGCTTACATTTTGAATCGAGGCCTCGGCGGGCGCTCTTCAGAAACAGATCCGTGCCTTCACGGCGAGCCAGTTTGGCCTTGGGTCCGGTATAACGTGCCACGATGGTTTCCTTCTGTTGCGCGAATTACTTCGCGGTCAGTTCGCCTTTGGCGACCCGGCTGCTTGGAGCGGCCTCACGGGTGGCGAACGGTGGTCTTAACGACTCAGAGTGCCTGAAGGCGCTGGCCGATGGCCGACGCTCGCGAGCTGGGGCGTTCCTTGCGGTCTGCCCGGGGCGTCTGAGCCGCCGCGCCGCGAATTTGCGACGCGAAGCTTCGCCCCAAAAACAATGGCTGACCGGCGATCAGATCCGGCGACGCTTGGGCGGACGGCACCCGTTATGCGGGATGGGCGTGACATCCTGAATCTGCAGGATCTTGATACCCAAAGCATTCAGTGCCCGCACCGAAGACTCCCGCCCAGGACCCGGCCCACGAATCTCGACCTCGAGATTCTTGATGCCGCATTCCTGCGCTGCGCGGCCCGCCGCCTCGGCTGCCACCTGCGCGGCAAACGGCGTGGATTTGCGCGAACCTTTGAAGCCCGCACCACCCGAGGACGCCCAGGCCAGCGCATTACCCTGGCGGTCGGTGATGGTGATGATCGTGTTGTTGAATGAGGCATGCACATGCGCAATACCGTCGGAGACGTTTTTCTTCGCCTTCTTCCGGTTACGCGATGCGGCGGCCGACTGAGCGGCCGACTGGGACTTGGTTGCCATGAGTGGTTGAACTCCGTTAGCGGGCAGTGCTTATTTCTTGAGCGCGACGCCGGCCTTGCGCGGGCCTTTGCGCGTACGCGCATTGGTCCGTGTACGCTGACCGCGCACCGGCAGACCGCGGCGATGCCGAACGCCGCGATAGCAGCCGAGATCCATCAGCCGCTTGATCGACATGGAGATTTCTCGGCGCAGATCGCCCTCGATCGTTAACCGCCCGATCTGTTCGCGAATCCGCTCGAGCTCGGCGTCATTCAGATCCTTGACGCGCTTGCTGAAGGGGATGTTCGCCGCCTCGCAAATCTGGCGAGCACGGGTGCGACCGATGCCGTAGATCGCCGTCAGACCAATTTCTGTGTGCTGACGGTCGGGGATGTTGATACCCGCAATACGTGCCATGGGATGTTTCCTCTCAACCCTGACGTTGCTTATGACGCGGATCGCTGCAGATCACGCGAACGACGCCGTTGCGTTTGATGACCTTGCACTTGCGGCAGATCTTCTTGACGGATGCCATTACCTTCATGATTCACCTCGAGTTTCGTTCAGTTGACCATTGGTCCATGTCATTTGGCGCGGAATACGATGCGGGCTCGCGACAGGTCGTAGGGTGTGAGTTCAACCGTAACCTTGTCGCCCGGCAGGATACGGATGTAGTGCATCCGCATCTTTCCGGAGATGTGGCCGAGCACCACGTGACCGTTTTCGAGCTTGACCCGAAAGGTCGCGTTGGGCAGGTTCTCGACCACCTCGCCCTGCATCTGAATGACATCTTCCTTGGCCATCAACCCTCGTTTGTTACCTGTTCTGCTTCGTTAAAAACCGACGCCCTGCGGGGCGGCTTACAACCCCATGCCCTTCGCGCCAGACTTGCGCAAAAGGCTTTCGTACTGGTGTGACATCAGGTATGCCTGCACCTGTGCCATGAAATCCATGGTGACCACCACGATGATCAGCAGTGAGGTGCCACCGAAATAAAACGGCACATTCCACTTGAGCACCAGAAACTCTGGCAGCAAACACACGGCAGTGATGTAAATGGCACCCGCGAGGGTGAGCCGCATCAGGATCTTGTCGATGTAGCGCGCGGTCTGCTCGCCCGGACGGATGCCGGGCACAAGCGCGCCACTTTTTTTCAGGTTCTCAGCAGTTTCACGGCTGTTAAAGACCAGCGCAGTGTAGAAAAAGCAGAAGAAAATAATGGCCAGCGCGTACAGCAGGATATAGACAGGCTGACCCGGCGAAAGCGTTGCGGCCAGGTCTTTAATCACGCGAATGATCGCGCTGTCCGTGTCTCCCGCCGTGAACCACTGCGCAATGGTGGCCGGAAAGAGAATGATGGACGAAGCAAAGATCGGCGGGATCACGCCCGACATGTTGAGCTTCAGCGGCAGGTGAGAGCTCTGACCCCCGTAAACCCGATTGCCCACCTGACGCTTGGCGTAGTTGACTGTGATCTTGCGCTGGCCCCGCTCAACGAACACCACCGCTGCGGTCACCAGCACCACCAGCGCAATGATCAGGAGTGACACCAGAGGATTCATGGCCCCGGTGCGAACCAGCTCTCCCATTCCGGCGATGGCGCTCGGCAGACCCGCCGCGATGCCCGCGAAGATAATGATGGAGATGCCATTACCCAACCCGCGCTCTGTGATCTGCTCGCCCAGCCACATCAGGAACATGGTGCCCGTCACCAGCGACACCACGGCGGTGAACCGGAACATGAGGCCCGGATCAATCACCAGACCCGGCTGGGACTCGAGGGCCACCGCAATGCCGACCGCCTGAAACGTTGCGAGCGCAACCGTAAACCAGCGCGTGTACTTGGTGATCTCGCGACGCCCGGCCTCGCCCTCTTTCTTCTTGGCTTCGAGCCAGGGCAGCACCACCGTCAGCAACTGCATGATGATGGACGCGGAAATGTAGGGCATGATGCCCAGCGCAAACACCGTGAAGCGCGACAACGCGCCTCCAGAGAACAGGTTGAACATGGCGAGAATACCGCCCTGTTCTCGCTGGAAAATCGCTGCGAGCTCATCGGGATCGATACCCGGCACCGGGATGTGCGCACCCAGCCGATAGACGATCAGCGCGAACACAAGAAACCACAGGCGACGTTTCAAGTCGCCTGATCGTCCTGCTTTGAGCGCTGCCGCGGTGGAAGTGGCCACGAGGAAAGTTATCCGTTTACCCGGAAGAAGTGGAGATTGCCTTAGGCGATCGAGCCGCCAGCGGCCTCGATCGCGGCGCGGGCGCCCTGGGTGGCGCCAATGCCCTTGAGCGTCACCGCCTTGGCGAGTGAACCAGACAGAATGACCTTGGCAGAGGTGGCCAAGTGGGGCACAACGCCTGCAGCCTTCAGCACCAGGAGGTCGACCTCGGCCGACTCCAGACGCTGCAGGTCGGACAGACGCACCTCTGCGCAATCGCCTGCGGACAGCGAGACAAAGCCACGCTTGGGAAGACGGCGCTGGAGCGGCATCTGACCGCCCTCAAATCCCACCTTATGGAAGCCGCCGGAACGCGACTTCTGGCCCTTGTGCCCCCGGCCGGCCGTTTTGCCCAGCCCCGACCCGATGCCCCGACCGACGCGCTTGCGTGGGTGTTTGGCGCCCTCGGCGGGCTTCATGTCGTTGAGTTTCATACTGACTCCGAAACAGGTGACGCGGATCAGCCCACCCGAATCAGGTAGGAGACCTTGTTGATCATGCCGCGCACAGCAGGCGTGTCTTCGAGCACGCGGCTTTGCCGAATCTTGCGCAGACCCAGGCCGCGAACCGTGGCGCGGTGCGACTCGCGCGTGCCGGCGGGGCTGCGGACCAGTGTGACCTTGATGGTGGGCTTATCGCTCATGGGTGATCTCCGCCCGCTTACGCGAACAGTTCCTCGACGGACTTGCCGCGCTTGGCTGCGATTTCAGACGGTGTGTGCAACCGACCGAGCGCATTGAGCGTTGCGCGAACCATGTTGTAGGGATTGCTGGAGCCGTGGCTTTTCGCCACCACGTTGGTGACGCCCAGGACTTCAAACACCGCGCGCATCGGGCCGCCAGCAATGATGCCGGTTCCTTCCGGCGCAGGCGCCAGCATGACCGAGGCTGCGCCCCAGCGACCCTCAACGGCGTGATGAATCGTGCCGCCCTTCAAGGGAAACTTGATCATCTTGCGACGCGCTTCGTCCATGGCCTTCTGCACAGCGACCGGAACCTCACGCGACTTACCCTTGCCCATACCGATACGGCCATCGCCATCACCCACCACCGTGAGTGCAGCGAAACCGAGAATACGGCCGCCCTTCACAACTTTAGTCACGCGGTTGACCGCGATCATTTTTTCGCGAAGACCGTCATCCCGATCTTCTGCCCCGACTTTTGCCTGGATCTTTGCCATGTCGAATCCTGTAGGGTCGCCTGTTACGCGGCGATCAGAACTTCAGACCCGCCTCGCGGGCGGCTTCAGCGAGTGCCTTGACTCGGCCATGGAAGCGGAAGCCTCCGCGGTCGAATGCCACGGTGTCGATGCCAGCGGCGAGTGCCTTCTCGGCCAGCCGCTTGCCAACGACGGCCGCTGCACCGGTGTTGCCACCGCGGCCAGACTGACCACCGAGCTGCGCCCGCACATCCGCTTCGAGCGAGGAAGCCGACACCAGCACCTTGGCGCCATCGGCATCGGTGATGTTGGCGTAGATGTGCAGATTGCTGCGGTGGACCGTGAGGCGGTTGGCCCGCAACTCGCGGATCTTGAGCCGCGTCTGACGGGCGCGGCGCAGGCGGGCGACGTTCTTGTCCATGTTGGTTTCCTCGCGTGATGCGTGGACGCGTTATTTCTTCTTGACTTCTTTAAGAGCGACCGTTTCGTCGGAGTAGCGCACACCCTTGCCCTTATAAGGCTCAGGCGGCTTGTATCCGCGAATTTCGGCTGCCACCTGACCGACTTTCTGGCGGTCGCTGCCCTTGATGAGGATTTCGGTCTGCGTGGGGGTTTCGGCCTTGACGCCCTCGGGCAGCCGATACACCACGGGGTGCGAAAAACCCAACGACAGATTGAGGTTGGTGCCTTGCGCCTGAGCTCTGTAACCAGTACCAACCAGCGCGAGCTTGCGCTCAAAGCCCTTGGTCACACCGGTGACCATGTTTGAGACCAACGCGCGGAAGGTACCGCTCAACGCCGACGCCTCTCGGGACTCGTCGGCCGCGGCAAAGCGCAGCTCGTCGCCCTCGCGAGTGATTCGGACCTTGGGATTGACGCGCTGGTTGAGCGTGCCAAGCGGCCCCTTGACCGAAATCAGTTCGGCGGCCAGATTGATCTCGACGCCTTTAGGCACCGGGACCGGCATGCGTGCTACACGTGACATGCGATCTCCTTAGGCGACGTAGGCGATGACTTCACCGCCAATACCGCTTGCCCGCGCGTGGCGGTCAGTCATCAGACCCCGCGGCGTGGTAACGATCGCGATGCCCAGGCCATTCATGACCGGAGGCAAGGCGTGGCGGCCGCGATAGACGCGCAACCCGGGACGGGACACGCGCTCCAGACGGTCAATGACCGGCCGGCCCGCGTAATATTTGAGGCGCACTTCAAGCTCGGCCTTGGCACCCTCGGCGCGAACCTGAAAGCCGTCGATATAGCCTTCATCCTGCAGCAGGCGGGCAATTGCCACCTTCAGCTTCGACGAGGGCATCGTCACCGACTCTTTTTCCACACGCTGTCCATTACGGATGCGGGTGAACATGTCGGCGATCGGATCGCTCATGCTCATGATTGGATTTCCTCTTGTTCGGGCCGTCGCTTACCAGCTGGCCTTGACCAGCCCGGGGATCTCGCCGCGCATTGCGGACTCGCGCAGCTTGATGCGCCCGAGACCGAATTTGCGGTAGGTGCCGCGCGGCCGACCGGTCACTTCGCAGCGGTTGCGAAGTCGGGTCGGGTTGGCATTGCGCGGCAGCGCCTGAAGCTTAAGCCGCGCCTGATAGCGCTCTTCTTCAGATCGGGACTGGTCGTTGATGATCGCCTCCAGCGCTTGACGCTTGGGTGCGTATTTCTTGACGAGTGCCTGCCGCTTGATATCGCGGTTGATCAGGGAAAGTTTGGCCACTGTGGTCGTCCTGTGGATCGCAGGGAATCAGTTGCGGAACGGAAACTTGAATGCAGCGAGCAGCGCTTTCGCTTCTGCGTCACTTGCGGCGGTGGTGGTGATGCTGATATTCAAACCTCGAATCGCATCAACTTTGTCGTACTCGATTTCCGGGAAGATGATCTGTTCCTTGACGCCGATGTTGTAGTTGCCTCGGCCATCGAACGCACGCCCCGACACGCCACGAAAGTCGCGCACTCGCGGCAGCGCAACCGTGACGAGACGGTCAAGAAACTCGAACATGCGCTCGCCGCGCAGCGTCACCATGCATCCGATCGGATAGCCCTCACGGATCTTGAAGCCCGCGATTGCCTTGCGAGCTTTGGTGGAGACAGGCTTCTGACCAGCGATACGCGTCATGTCGCCCATGGCGTTTTCGAGAATCTTCTTGTCGCCAACGGCCTCAGATACACCCATATTGAGCGTGATCTTCTCAATGCGAGGCACCTGCATCACCGACTTGTAGCCAAATTTGGCCATCATGTCGGGGACGACCTTCTCACGGTAAAACTGCTTTAGACGTGCCATGGATCTTTTTCCTTTGGACCTTCGTCAGCCCCGAGGCCAACGGTGAGGGTCTTACCGGCCTTCAGCCGACCACGCGGTACAGCACCTGCGCGCTGAGCCAACGTTATCGGCCTGACCAATGCGGTTTTCAGTTCTGCGCCGACGCTCAGGCCTTAACCATTTCGCCGTTGGAGCGGAACACGCGAACTTTGCGTCCGTCCTCGAGTACCTTGAATCCGACGCGGTCACCCTTGCCAGTGGCTGGGTTGAGCAGCATGACGTTCGACTGGTCGATCGGCATGGTCTTGTCGACGATGCCACCGGTCTCGCCCTTCATGGGGTTGGGACGCTGGTGCTTTTTCACCAGATTGATGCCCTCAACGACGAGATGGCTGTCGTCAACCCGGCTCAGCACGACACCGCGCTTGCCTTTGTCACGTCCGGCGATCACAACCACTTCGTCGCCCTTGCGAATCTTGTCCATCGCTGTGGCTCCTAAGACTTACAGCACTTCGGGCGCAAGCGACACGATCTTCATGAAGCGCTCGGTACGCAGCTCACGCGTGACCGGCCCGAAGATGCGCGTGCCGATCGGCTCGAGCTTGGCGTTAAGAAGAACCGCGGCGTTGCCGTCAAAGCGCACGAGTGAGCCGTCCTGGCGACGAACACCCTTGGCCGTACGGACCACAACCGCGTTGTAAATTTCGCCCTTCTTCACGCGACCGCGGGGCTGGGCGTCTTTCACCGACACCTTGATGATGTCGCCAATGCCGGCATAACGCCGCTTGGAGCCGCCAAGCACCTTGATACACATGACCGAACGCGCACCCGTGTTGTCGGCGACGTCCAGCGTCGACTGCATCTGAATCATGTCTGTTCACCAACTTGAACCGCTCTAGCCGCTAGCGGTCAGTCTTGGCCCCGAGGAATGGGTTTGAAAAATTTCCGCTATCAACCTTGCGTGCTTTGCGCTGCGTTTTTTGCGCTTCGCTTTTCACGCCTCGCTTCTCACGCTTCGCGCTTTACTTTCGACGCGCTAGAAGGTTGTTACCGGGAAAGCCTTACATCATGACAGAAAAAAATAACCTGTGCAACTCGCGGGGATCAGGCTTCTGCGCCAGATACCACACGCGAGACCACCCAGGTCTTGGTGCGCGAGAGCGGACGGCTCTCTTGGATTTCTACCATCGCGCCTTCGCTGATCTGCGCTTCGGTGTGCGCATGGAAACGAGTGCTGCGAAGCACATATTTTCCGTAGACCGGATGCTTCACCTTGCGCTCAACCAGCACGGTAACGGTCTTCTGCATTTTGTTGCTGACGACGCGGCCGGTCAGCGTACGCTTGACGCGGGCGACGGTGGTTTCGGTGCTGGTCATTTGGCGGCCGCCTTTTCATTGATCACCGTGCGCACCCTGGCGATGTCGCGCCGGGTTTTGCGCAGCTGGCTGCTGTCGTTCAGTTGCTGGGTGCCGTGCTGCATGCGCAGCTTGAAATGCGCGCGCAACAGCTCGTCGAGTTCCTTACCGAGCGCCTGGTCATCCTTGGCGCGGAGGTCTTTGGCCTTCATGGCGTGTCCTTTCGGTGGGCGGGCGCTCAGGCGCCAACCATCCGCGTGACAAAGGTGGTGGAGATTGGCAGCTTGGCGGCTGCGAGGGCAAACGCTTCGCGAGCGAGCTGCTCGTTGACGCCGTCCATCTCGTAGAGCACCTTGCCAGGCTGAATCTCAGCGACGTAGTACTCTGGGTTGCCCTTACCGTTACCCATCCGAACCTCGGCGGGCTTCTTCGAAATCGGCTTGTCGGGGAAGATCCGAATCCAGACGCGGCCACCCCGCTTGATATGCCGGGTCATGGCACGACGGGCAGCCTCGATCTGACGGGCAGTCAGCCGGCCGCGGCCGGTCGCCTTCAGGCCGAAATCGCCGAAGGCCACCGAAGCCCCGCGTGTGGCGAGGCCCTTATTGCGGCCCTTCTGTTCCTTGCGATATTTGCGTCGAGCGGGTTGCAGCATCGCTCACTCCTTCATTCAGGCTTCTTGGCGGCGTCGGCGGCCGGGGCGGCTACCTTGCGCACGCGCTTGACTGCGGTCTTGGTTGCGTCGGCGGCGTCAGCCGCGGACGCCGCCGGCGCACCGTCGGCTGCCGGCGCGCGGCGGGGACCACGTGGACCCGCGCCAGGGCGACCCGAGGGCGGACCGCGACGCGGACGGCGATCTTCACGCTCAGGCGCTGGCGCTTCCTTCTCGGCGGTCTGCGGCGCGTCATTACGGCCCAGGGTGTCGCCTTTGTAGACCCAAACCTTGACACCGATGGTGCCGTAGGTGGTACGTGCTTCGGAGAAGCCGTAATCCACATCGGCGCGCAGCGTGTGAAGCGGCACACGACCCTCGCGGTACCACTCGGTACGTGCGATTTCGATACCGTTCAGGCGACCCGAGCTCATGATCTTGATGCCCTGCGCGCCCAAGCGCATGGCGTTTTGCATCGCGCGCTTCATTGCGCGACGGAACATGATGCGCTTCTCGAGCTGCTGGGTGATGGAGTCGGCGATGAGCTGAGCATCGATTTCGGGCTTGCGCACTTCCTCGATGTTGACGTGCACCGGCACGCCAATCAGGCGCTGCAGGTCGGCCTTGAGGAGTTCGATGTCCTCGCCCTTCTTGCCGATCACCACGCCCGGACGAGCCGAGAAAATCGTGATACGTGCGTTTTTGGCGGGCCGCTCGATCAGCACGCGGCTGACCGACGCGCTCTTCAGCTTCCGGCGCAGATACTCGCGAACCCGCAGGTCATCATTGAGCAGCTGCGGAAACTGGCTGCCCGAAGCGAACCAGCGTGAGGCCCAGTTGCGGCTGACCGAAAGACGGAATCCGGTCGGGTGAATCTTCTGTCCCATGTCGTTTCCCTTGCGCCTGCGGTCAGCGGTCGCCGACCGTCACGAAAATGTGACAGGTCTGCTTTTCGATCTTGGCCCCGCGCCCCTTGGCGCGAGCGGAGAAGCGCCGAAGCGACGTGGCTTTCTCGACGTAGATGGTTTTCACCCGGAGTTCGTCGATATCAGCCCCGTCATTGTGCTCGGCGTTGGCAATCGCCGACTCGAGCACCTTCTGGACGATCTTGGAGGCCTTCTTGGGCGAGAACATCAGAATGTTCAGCGCCTTTTCGACCGGCTTGCCGCGGATCATGTCGGCGACCAGTCGACCCTTTTGGGCCGACAGTCGCACGCCGCGCAGGATGGCTTGCGTTTCCATGTCGCTTCCTTATTTCTTCGCGCCGGCCTTCTTGTCGGCCGCGTGACCCTTGAACGTCCGGGTGAGCGCGAACTCGCCAAGCTTGTGCCCGACCATGTTCTCGTTGATGAACACCGGCACATGCTGGCGGCCGTTGTGCACGGCGATCGTGAGCCCGATGAAATCGGGAATCACCGTGGAGCGGCGCGACCAGGTCTTGATCGGCTTCTTGTCTTTGACCGCAATTGCGGTATCGACTTTTTTCATCAGGTGGCCGTCTACAAACGGGCCTTTTTTGACTGAGCGTCCCATAGCTGTTCCGTCACCTGTCCGTTACTTGCCGCGTCGCTGAACGATCATCGAATCGGTGCGCTTATTGCGCCGGGTCTTGTAGCCCTTGGTGGGCGTACCCCAGGGCGATACCGGGTGGCGATTGCCACGCGTACGCCCGCCGTGCGGGTGATCAACCGGGTTCATGGTTTCGCCGCGCACCGTCGGGCGAATACCGCGCCAACGGGTTGCACCGGCCTTGCCGATCTGCCGCAGGCCGTGCTCTTCGTTGCCGACTTCACCGATGGTGGCACGACACTCGATGTGCACCTTGCGGATTTCACCCGAGCGCAGACGTACCTGCGCGTAGGTTCCTTCGCGAGCAAGGAGCCGCGCCGAGGCGCCCGCTGACCGCGCCACCTGCGCGCCCTTGCCGGGCAGCAGTTCGATGGCGTGGATGGTCTGGCCCACCGGGATATTGCGGATGGGCAGCGTGTTACCCGGACGGATCGGCGCCTGCGAACCACTCATCAGCTGGGTGCCCACTTCCACGCCACGCGGGGCGAGGATGTAGCGGCGCTCGCCATCAGCGTAGCAAAGAAGCGCGAGATGGGCGCTTCGGTTCGGATCGTATTCAATCCGCTCGACCTTGGCGAAGATTCCGTCCTTGTTGCGGCGGAAGTCAACGATCCGGTACTGACGCTTGTGACCGCCACCCTTATGACGGGTGGTGATGCGGCCGAGGTTGTTACGCCCCGAACCCCGCGTCTGGCTTTCGGTCAGGGCATCCACCGGACGCCCTTTGTGCAGATTGGGGTGAACCACCTTCACCATCGCCCGGCGGCCGGGCGAGGTGGGCTTCATCTTGGCGATAGGCATTTACGCGGCCTCCGCAAAATTGATTTCCTGGCCTGCCTTGAGACTGACATAGGCCTTGCGGACATGGCGACGACGACCGGAGAACTTCCCGAAACGCTTCGCTTTACCCTTCTGGTTGAGCACCTGAACCGACTCGACCTCAACCTTGAAGAGCATTTCGACTGCCGCCTTGATTTCCTGCCGCGTGGCGTCCTGCAGTACGCGGAAGGTGATCTGGTTATTGCGGTCAGCGACGAAGGTTGCCTTCTCGGAGACGATCGGCGACACGAGCACCTGGGTGAGTCGCTCCTGGTTCATGCGAGGATCTCCTGGACTTTGGCGAGCGCCGCCCGCGTGATCAGCACCTTCGAGAAGTGCACCAGCGAGACCGGGTCGGCATGACGCGGCTCCACCACCATGACGTGGGGCAGATTGCGCGCGGCCAGCAGCAGGTTCTCATCGACCGAATCGATAATGACCAGCACCGACGCGCCGTTCGCGCCCAGTCCCATCGCCTTGATCTTGTCGGCCAGCAGCTTGGTCTTGGGCGCATCGATTGCGAGACCCTCCACCACGGCCACCCGATCCTCGCGAGCTAGCTGCGACAGGATTGAGCAAACCCCGGCGCGATACATCTTGCGATTAACTTTGTGCGAGAAATTTTCTTCCGGCGAATTCGGGAAAATCTTGCCACCACCCCGCCAGAGCGGCGAGGAGGTCATGCCGGCACGCGCGCGGCCCGTTCCTTTCTGCCGCCAGGGCTTCTTGGTGGAATGGCGAACTTCGCTACGGTCTTTCTGGGCGCGGTTGGCGCTGCGCGCATTGGCCTGAAACGCCACCACCACCTGATGGATGAGTGGTTCGTTGTATTCGCGACCGAAAATCGTATCGGGCGCTTCAACCTTTGCGCAGGCCTGGCCGCTTGAATCGAGCAGATTCAGTTCCATGGTCAGGGGCCTCCTCAAGCCTTACCGGTCGAGCGCCGGGGCGCGGGAGCTTTCACTGCTGGGGTCACGATCACCGAGCCATTCTTGGCACCCGGCACCGCACCGCGGAGCATGAGCAATCCACGTTCTGCATCCACCCGCGCGACGACCAGGTTTTGCACACTACGGGTGACTGCACCCATGTGACCCGCCATGCGCTTGCCCGGAAATACGCGACCCGGATCCTGCGCCATGCCGATCGAGCCTGGCACATTGTGCGAACGCGAGTTACCGTGGGAGGCGCGGCCCGAACCGAAGTTGTGGCGTTTGATGGTGCCGGTGAAGCCCTTGCCGTGCGAGGTTCCCTGCACGTCGACTTTTTGCCCTGCCTCAAAGAGGCCAGCCGGAACCACTGCGCCGGGCTGATAACCCGACACAACATCGGCGTCGACACGGAATTCACGCACCACGCTGCCCGCTTCGACGCCGGCTTTCGCGAAGTGCCCAGCACGCGCTTTCGTGACACGACTTGCGCGGCGCTTGCCAAACGCGATCTGAACCGCGTTGTAACCGTCGGACTCGACGGTCTTGATCTGGGACACGCGGTTGTCGGACACGTCTACCACCGTCACCGGAACGGCATCGCCGTCGTCGGTGAAGATGCGCATCATGCCGACCTTGCGCCCCAAAAGGCCAAGGGTCATTTTTTTCTCCAGTCCCGACTGCAATTGGCCGGGTGTGTTACATCGATTCCGGTGGCAGGAACCAGGGCGATGCCGCTTGCCACCTGCTCCGGAATTTCGAAAAGCCTTCGATAATAACTCAGGTCGTCGAAATCACCAAATTAGGGGATTCTGACGGTGACTCTGCGGGGCGAGTCTGCGGGGCGTTCGGGCGGCGCAGGCCGCGAGCGCGCGCCAAAGAATCGCCCAGCCGATTTATCCGCGCCAGCCGTCAGCCTGCTGAACGTAGATCTTCACATCAACGCCTGCAGGCAGATCAAGCTTGGTGAGCGCGTCGATGGTCTTGTCGGTCGGGTCGACGATATCCATCAGCCGCTGATGCGTGCGCATTTCGAACTGATCGCGCGAGGTCTTGTTCACGTGCGGCGAACGCAGCACATCGAAGCGCTGGATCCGGGTGGGAAGCGGCACCGGGCCGCAGACCACCGCACCAGTGCGCTTGGCGGTGTCAACGATTTCAGCCGCCGACTGGTCGATCAGGCGGTAATCAAACGCTTTGAGGCGAATGCGGATTTTCTGGCTTTGCATGGTGAGGCATCCTAAAGAACGGTGCAGCCTGGGCTGCGGTCAAAAGAACGAGGGGCAGACGCCTGCCCCGGCGCGGATGGCGCGTTGACCTGCTTACGCAATGACCTTGGCGACGACGCCCGCGCCCACCGTGCGTCCGCCCTCGCGGATCGCAAAGCGAAGCCCCTGCTCCATCGCGATCGGCGCAATCAGCGCCACCGTCATCTTCACGTTGTCTCCGGGCATCACCATCTCCACTCCCGATGGCAGATCCACCGAACCCGTCACATCCGTCGTGCGGAAATAAAACTGCGGCCGATACCCGTTGAAGAACGGCGTGTGACGCCCGCCCTCCTCCTTGCTCAGCACATACACTTCCGCCTCAAACTTCGTGTGCGGCATGATCGATCCCGGCTTGGCCAGCACCTGTCCGCGCTCCACATCCTCTCGCTTGGTGCCCCGCAACAGCACACCCACGTTGTCGCCCGCCTGACCCTGGTCCAGCAGCTTGCGGAACATCTCCACGCCCGTGCACGTCGTCTTCGTGGTCGCCTTGATCCCCACAATCTCGATCTCGTCGCCCACCTTCACAATCCCGCGCTCGATCCGACCCGTCACCACCGTGCCGCGCCCAGAAATCGAAAACACGTCTTCAATCGGCATCAGGAACGCGCCGTCAATCGCACGCTCCGGCGTCGGAATGTAGGTGTCCAGCGCATCGGCAAGCTTCATGATCGCCGCCTCGCCCAGATCCCCCTTGTCGCCCTCCAGCGCCTTCAGCGCCGATCCCTTCACAATCGGAATGTCGTCGCCAGGAAACTCGTACTTCGACAGAAGCTCCCGAACCTCCATCTCCACCAGCTCCAGCAGCTCCTCATCATCAACCATGTCGCACTTGTTCATGAACACGATGATGTAGGGCACCCCAACCTGCCTCGCCAGCAAAATGTGCTCGCGCGTCTGCGGCATCGGACCATCGGCCGCCGACACCACCAAAATCGCACCGTCCATCTGCGCCGCACCCGTGATCATGTTCTTCACATAGTCAGCGTGCCCCGGGCAGTCAACGTGCGCGTAGTGCCGCGCCGACGTCTCGTACTCCACGTGCGCCGTG
>JAGWXN010000424.1 GCA_018969885.1 Betaproteobacteria bacterium
ATGTTGAAAGCGTTTTTGGTCTCTATCCCTGCCCTCATGACCCCGGTCATCATCATTGGCGGAAAAATTTTCGGCTGGTTTACGGCCACCGAGTCGGCGGCGGTGGCGGTCATCTATGCAGCCGTGCTGTCGGTCATCGTCTACCGCGAAATGAACCTGAAGGGCCTCTACAGCGCGCTGCTCGATACTGGCCGCCTGGCGGGTGTCACGCTGTTCTGTGTGGGCACGGCGAGCGCTTTCGGCTGGATCATGGCCTACTACCAGATCCCGCAGTCGCTCCTCGCCAACATTCTCAGCTGGGGCATGGGCCCGATCGGCGCGGGGCTCTTCGTCGCGCTTGTATTCCTGGTGGTGGGCTGTTTTCTTGATGCGATACCCGCGATCATCATCGTGGGCGCGATCCTGCAGCCGCTCGCCAAGTCCGTGGGCATGGATCCGGTGCATTTCGCCATGATCGGCATCGTCTCGCTCGCGTTTGGCCTGGTCACACCGCCTTACGGGCTCTGCCTCATGATTTCATGCGCCATCGCGAACGTGCGCATGCGCGATGTGCTGAAAGACGTGATGATCATGCTGCTGCCCATGTTCGGCGTGCTGCTGCTGGTGATCATCTGGCCGCAGGTATCGCTCTTCCTGCCGGGGCTGATCTCCCCCGAAATGCTCAAGTAGGCGTCGGGCCTACACCATCAGGTATTTCTGCCGCACCTCGGGCTCGGCAGCGAGCTGGGCTGGCGTTCCCTGGTAGGGGATCTCGCCTTTCTCGATGATGTAGACCCGATCGGCGAGCTCGTTGGCAAAGCGCAGATTCTGCTCGCTGATGAGCACGGTCTGCCCTGCCTGCTTCAATCGCTTGAGCTGCTTTAGCAGCGCATCGACCACGAGCGGAGCGAGCCCTTCGGAGGGCTCATCGAGCAGGATCAGATCGGGGTTCCCCATGAGCGTGCGGGCGATGGCCACCATGCGCTGCTGCCCGCCGGAGAGCGCGCTTGCGCGGCGATCCAGAAAATTCCGTACGTCGGGGAACAGCTCGAGCACGGCGTCAATGGTCCAGTTCGAGGTGCCCGAGCGCGAGGCCATCCGCGCCGCCTCGAAATTTTCGGCGACCGTGAGCGAGGTGAAAAGCCGGCAATCTTCGGCAATGAAACCGAGGCCCGCACGGCAGATTTCGAAAGGTTCGGACCCCGCGAGATCGCGTCCTCGAAATTCGATCCGGCCCTCCCGCGGGGGCACCAGCCCCATGATGGAAGAGAGGGTGGTGGTTTTACCCGCTCCGTTTCGTCCCAGGAGCGCCACCACCTCACCCTGCCCCACCTCGAGATCGATCCCGAAAAGCACGCGGCTGTCACCATAAGCCGCGTGCAACCCCTGCACGCTGAGGAGGGCCATCTCAGCCGGCCCGCCGGCTGAGGTGATCAGCTGCCACGTGCGCGGAGCAGTTCAACGCAAGGACGGGCGACCGACTCGGTGTTGAAGGCTTTCACGTCGCCCACGCCAATGCCGTCGGGCAACGACGGATCGCGCTTAACCGTGCCCACATAGAAGTTGTAGAGCGCCATGTTGTCGCAGGCACGAACCGTGGTTTTACCAGTGGGGCCTTCGAAACTGACAGTGGACATGGCCTGCACCACCTTGTCGACATCTTCCGCGGTACCCGCCTTCAGGATAGCCTCGGTGATCATCTTGCCCGCCACATAGCCCACCGTGGTGGGGCCGGTGGGATAGGTTTTCATGCGTTTTTCGATTTCCGCGGCAAACGACTTCGATTTGGCCGAATCGAGCGCATAGAACGGATACCAGACCGTGCCCGCGGTGCGCGCAGGCAGCGAGTCTTTGACCGAACTCATTTTCACCAGATCAAGGCCGTGGGTGAAGAACTCAACCTTTCCACCTGTGAAGAGGCCAAAGTCACGCGCTGCTTTGAGGAAGTTGATCAGGTCGGCGCCAAAGCCGCCGTTCACGATCATGTCCACCGGCCGTGCCTGAAGGGCCGTGACGTGCGCAGAAAAATCGGTGGCGCCAAGTTTTGACCATTCCTGGCGGACCACGGTGATGTCCGGGCGCGCCACTTTCAGGGCAGCGATGAAGTCCTGGATGAAGTGCTGACCATATTCATAGTCGGGCGCGATGGTGGCGATCCGTTTGATGTCGGGGCGGCCTTTCAGGTATTCAGCGATGACGCTGCCGATCTCGACTGTGGACAGGTTCGCGCGGGCAACGTAAGGGTGACCAGACTCGCCGGTGAGTCGCTTGGTGGTGGCAAAGCCACCCACCACCAGCGCCTTGTGCTCGCGACCCAGATTGCCCACCGCCACCGCCGCCCCGCTGTGAATTCCCACGGTGACGTAACGGATCTTTTCTTCCAGCATCATGCGGCGACCTTCGGTCACCGCTTTCTCAACCTGCGCGCCCATATCGGCGGTCACCAGCTGAAACGGCCGGCCGTTGAGCCCACCCGCCGCATTGGCCTCATCCACGGCGATCTGATAGCCAGTGCGGATGGAGTCTGCAATGAAGGCAAAGCCTCCGCTGTAAATGTCGATGAGACCCAGCTTGATGGGTTCTCCACGGGGTGCGTTCTGCGAAAAGGCCGGCGCCGCAGCGATTGCAAGCGCTGTGCCGACGGAAAGCAGAACCGAACGTCGATCGGTAATCGCCACGGTGATCTCCTGTGCGAATGGCGGGCTGATTCTGCTGGGCGCATTTCCGGCTTGTCAAGCATTGAAAGCGTCTGGCACACTCGCCCGGCTTCCGGAATTGGCTGCAGCGACAGCCTTCCGTGCCTGCACCCACCCAGCCGGCAT
>JAGWXN010000425.1 GCA_018969885.1 Betaproteobacteria bacterium
GCAACCGAAATTCTTTCGCGCAAGCAGCACCGAGGCGCCGCGGTAGCGAGCGTGATTGAGCGGAAAGTCGGGGTTGAGCGGACGATTGGTGTTGTCCATGCCCGGCTCGCCACGATCGAGATAGCGCCACTCGTCAAACAGGTTCGGACCAAAACCCGAGCGCTTGATGGACTTGAGAAACTGCTTAGGGATGATGGCGTCGGTATCGACGTTTGCACGATCGAGCGCAGCCACGAGGCCACGGTGTACGGTGAGATTCTTCATTGCCGACCTCCTCAGCCGAGCCTGCGAACGTCAACAAAATGGCCAGCGATACCCGCGGCCGCAGCCATGGCGGGGCTTACCAGATGCGTGCGACCGCCTGCCCCCTGCCGGCCTTCGAAATTGCGATTCGAGGTTGACGCACAGCGCTCGCCCGACTCGATCCGGTCATCATTCATGCCCAGACACATGGAGCACCCGGGTTCCCGCCATTCGAAGCCTGCGTCACGAAAAATGCGATCCAGCCCCTCGGCCTCAGCCTGAGCCTTCACCAGCCCCGAGCCCGGAACAACCAGCGCGAGTTTCACATTGGAAGCCCGACGCTTGCCGCGTACGACCGCCGCCGCAGCACGGAGGTCTTCGATTCGGGAATTGGTGCAGGATCCGATGAACACCTTGTCGACCCGGATGTCGCTGATGGGCGTGTTGGGATTGAGCCCCATGTAGGTAAGCGCGCGCTCCATGCCCTCGCGGCGAACCGGATCTTTCTCTTTCTCAGGATCGGGAACGCGGCCGTCGATCGTGGTGACCATTTCGGGCGATGTGCCCCAGGTGACGTGCGGAACAATGCCACCCGCATCGATCGTGACCACCGCATCAAACTTGGCTCCCGGGTCGGAGCGCAGCGTACGCCAGTAGGAAACGGCCTTCTCCCACTCGTCCCCAGCGGGGGCCATGGGCCGGCCTTTCAGGTAGCGAAGCGTGGTGTCGTCCACAGCGATCATGCCCGAGCGCGCGCCGGCCTCGATCGTCATGTTGCACAAGGTCATACGACCTTCCATGGACAACGCCGAGATGGCAGAGCCGGCGAATTCGATGGCAAAGCCCGTGCCGCCCGCGGTGCCGATACGGCCAATGACCGCCAGCGCGATGTCTTTGGCCGTGACGCCTGCGCCCAGCGTGCCGTCGATCTGCACCAGCATGTTCTTCATCTTGCGCGCAAGGAGCGTCTGCGTGGCAAGCGTGTGCTCGACTTCGGAGGTGCCGATGCCGAAAGCAAGACACGCGAATGCGCCGTGGGTGCTGGTGTGCGAGTCGCCGCAGACCACGGTCATGCCGGGCAACGTGGCGCCCTGCTCAGGCCCGATCACATGAACGATGCCCTGCCTGCGATCACGGATATCGAAATAAACAAGCTTGTGCTCGCGGGCATTGCGATCAAGCGTTTCCACCTGCAGACGGGCGACCTCGTCGAGGATGGGGCCGCTGCGGTCGGTGGTGGGCACGTTGTGATCGACCACAGCGAGGTTGGCGCTGATGCGCCAGGGTTTGCGGCCGGCCAGGCGCAGGCCCTCGAAGGCCTGCGGGCTGGTCACTTCGTGAACCAGGTGCCGATCGATGTAGAGCAACGCGGTGCCGTCGGATTCGGTGCGCACAACATGCGCATCCCACAGCTTGTCATAGAGGGTCCGGAGGGCGAGCGACATGGGGAAAACCGGGTAAGAAGACGGGCCGAAGATTATGCCATGCAGCCCAGGGGAGGCGCCGGCAGCACCGGTTCATTCAGGCGAGCGAAACGACTCGCCCGCCTCAACTGCGCGCTCGGCGCGGGCACACGCCCACACAGCCAGGCAGCCCAGCGCCGCCACGGCACCGGCGCCGTAAAACGCCGCGGCGGGCGATATCGCCACCCAGATCCAGCTCGCCCCCAGGCCGCCAATCATGCCGCCCACGCCATAGCCGATGGTGACGTAGAGCGCCTGGGCACTCGCCTGCTGCTCGGGCCCGAACCAGCGCGACAGGATGGCCTGCGAAGCGGTGTGATGGACCCCGAAGGTGATGGCGTGCAGAAGCTGCGTGAACACAAGCAACCACAACGCGCCCCCCGAGGCGCCCACCAGCACAAAGCGAAGCGCCGCCACCGCCACGCTCAGCCCCAGCAAAAACAAGGCAGAAAACCGCTTGAACAGGGGCCGCTGCAGGTAAAACATGGCAATTTCCGCGACCACCCCCACTGACCAGATCAGCCCGATCGCGCCCTTCCCATAGCCGTGCCCTTCCAGATACAGCGAAAAAAAAGTGTAGAAAACGGAGTGCGCATAGAGCATCAGGAAGGCCGAGGCAAAAAACGCCGCTTTGGCCGGATCGCGTAGCGCCTTCCAGAGGGGCGCAGGACGGGGCCCGGCCGCCCGCTTCGGTGCCTCGGGCAGTCCCCAGGTACAGGCCAGTACCCCAGCCATCATCAGCATCAGCCAGCCAGGTAGCCACCCGATGCCGACGGCCTCGAAGAGCGGTCCGGTGATCACAACACCGGCAATGAATCCGATCGATCCCCAGACGCGCATCCGGCTGTACCGACCGGCGTCACGGCCGGCAGCCTCGAGCGCGATCGCCTCCGCAATCGGCATCTGCCCCGAAGTGGAGAAGAACAGCACCGCGCAGGCGAGCAGAATCCAGGCGACGTCGGCACCCGAGGTCCACAGCCCGATGAGCGCCGCAAGCGAGATCAGCGTACAAGCGCGTTGCACCCGATTTCGCGAGGCACTGCGGTCGGCGAGCCAGCCCCAGGCGAGTGGGCCCACGATGCGCGAGGCC
>JAGWXN010000426.1 GCA_018969885.1 Betaproteobacteria bacterium
CACGACCGGTTGCAAGCCATACCTTGTCGCGACGGGTGATGTAGCGTAGCGCCTCGTCGAATTCGCGCAATCGATGCGGCAGTCCGATGAGCCACGGATGGAGCGGCAGACACATCACCTGCGGATTGTCCGCACCCTCCTCCCAAAGCTGATCGAACTGCGCCTTGATGGTCTCGGTATAGCGGCGCGGCGTCATCCGCTTGAGCACCAGGCAGGTGTAGTCATTGACCTCGAGTGAATAAGGCATGCTGATCAGCCGGTGATCTGACTTGACCTTGACGGGAAGCGGCTGATCGTCATGCATCAGGTCGCAGGTATAGAGCACACCGGCGTCGGCGAGCAGATCCATGGTGTCCACGGTGTTGGACAGCGCGGGCGAGAGCCATCCCGACAAGGGCTGCCCGGAGGCCCGGTAAATGGTGGCCTTCACGTCTTCGATCAGTTCGCGTTCCTGATCCGTATCCATGCCGTAGAGATAGCGCGTGTTGTAGACGCCATGTGAGAACAACTCCCAGCCACGCTTGACGCAGGCCTCGATGATCTCGGGATAGTGATCGCACACGCCCACGTTGAGCGAGACACTACCCCGCACGCCATATCGATCCATCACCTCCATCATTCGCCAGACACCCGCGCGATTGCCGTAGTCGCGAAGCGTGAGCCAGTTGATGTCGGGCGCGGGACGCGGCGTGGGGCTTCGAACCGGACTGGGCGGTGGATCGTATTCATAGTGTTCGATGTTGGGCGCGACCCAGACGGCCAGTCGTGCGCCCCCCGGCCAGCTGATTTTTGGCCGCGAGATGCTGGGCAGATAGGGATAGAGCTGCGGGTCTTCATTCATGAGTAGGCGGCTCCCGATGGCGTAAAGGAAAGTTTGGCAGGCGTCATGCAAGAACGGGCAGGTCTTCCGTACCCCGCCAACGATCAATGGTCTGCAGGGCGTCGAAGAGGCGCGTCGCAACCCCCTCGCTGATTGACGCAGCAGCCGCACACTCGGCAAATTTTGCCGCGATCTGCTCGCGCCCCAGGGGAAGATCGGCATGGCCGGTTGCGCGATGGATTTCATCGGTCCGCAGTTCGCGGCCATCGCTGAGCCGCAACCGAACATAATCGACCGGCGCAGCATTGGGATAACCAGGATCAGACTCTGCGGTACGTTCGATACGCACCCGGCGCATCAGTGACTGAACCGCCTCGCTCGCCACAAAATCATCGCTCAGTTCGGCAAGGCCCACTTTGCCTCGAAGCAGGCTGGCCGCCACAACAAACTCCAGACTGAACTTCGCCTCAAGCGCGGTTCGCGGTGCATGGAACGGCATCACCGAAGCGAATTTTTCGCTGACCCGGGGGATCGCCTCGACCACCAGATCGGCATCAATTGGCTGGCGGGCGAGATAAAACAGCATGGAATCGATGATTCGCTGCGAGGCCCCCACCGTGGGATATTTTTTGATGTTGAGCCCCAGCGTGTCGATGAGCGCAGGCGCGGCAGCATCGGGGAATGGCGTCTTGAGGTCAACCCGGCCCCCGGGCGATAGCGCGCGCATCAGGCCAACCGGACTTTCCAGCGTGACTGCACCCGCCTCAAGCCCGCCCTGTGCCCAGAGCGCAGCCTGAATGCCCGACTGCGCCGCCCGACCCGCATGAAGTGGCTTGGTCATGGTGCCGAAGTTCGCCATGACGCCGCCCGCGAACGAGGCGCTGAGCGCGATCGCATCACGCATGGCTCGCGGGGCCAGGCCGAGAACCACACCAGCCGCCACCGCTGCCGCCACCGGCCCCAGGACCGCGGTTGGATGCCAGCCTTTGCTGTGCAGATGGTCTGGCTCGCGCCGCATCAGGTTGCCCCAGACCTCATAGCCTGCCACATACGCGGATGCAATCCGCATACCCGTCGCACCGGTTGCGTCACCGACCGCGAGAAGCGTGGGAACCAGTACCGCGCTCGGGTGATTGGAATAGGCGTAGTCGTCCCAATCGGTTGCGTGGGCAGCGACCGCGTTGACCAGTGCCGCCTGAGGGGCGCCAACGCGTTCGCGCGTAAGCAGGAGCCGCGCGACCCGAGGCGAGCCAGGATCCTGTCTAACGAGCCGCTGCACCACCCGGGTAACGGGCTCGTCCAGGCCTGCAAACATCACCGCCACGGCGTCGGTAAAGCCCAGCCGAACAATCTCCAGACTGCGCGCCGACGGCGCTCGAGCCGTCATTTCGCAGGCATACCGCGCGATCTGCTCGGTGAGGGGGGCGCAGTCATCGCCCGCAGCCGCTACCGTCGGTCCTGCCATGAGGATTCTCCCGTTAGCCCCGCTGCCCCGCGCGTGGCTCGCCACGGCCCGGCAGCTCAATCTCGATGATCTTAACGTGCTGCGAGCGAGACTCCCGGCTTGAAGCAGGCAATCTGAACCGCCCGCTCGGTCACCAGCGGCGGTCGCTCCACTCGACAGCGATCGTCCGCGGCCGGGCAGCGACCAGCGAAGCTGCAGCCTTGAGGAAGATTGACCGGGCTGGGGATCTCTCCCTGAAGTACCACCCTTTCGCGACGTTCGCGCACATCGGTGGAGAGCTGCGCCGAGAACAAGGCCCGCGTATACGGATGACGGGCCTCATTGAAAATCTGAGCGGTGGGTCCACTCTCGACGATTGCGCCCAGGTAGAGCACCACGATCCGGTCAGCAATCAGACGCACCGTACCCAGGTCATGCGTAATGAACAGGTACGACACCTGGCTCTGCGCGCGGAGCTCGGCAAGGAGCTCGAGAATTTCGGCGCGTACCGATAGATCAAGCGAGCTGGT
>JAGWXN010000427.1 GCA_018969885.1 Betaproteobacteria bacterium
CCCCGAGCTGGCGATGAAGACCGCCCACAAAGTGGGCCACAGGAGCAGCAGCGTGCCGATTGGCTTGTGCAAGCGCACCAGCCGCCAGTAAAGGCCTAGCCGATCGATGAGGGTGGTGTGACGCAAGGCGAGGATCTCCCGCGCCTAGTGTAGCGATTCGAGCCCAGAAGCCTGGCGCGCCGCGGCGCGCCCCGCCCCCTGCCCCGCCTCGCGACGGGGTTGCGCCTCGCCGGCCGCATGCGAGGCGCAGCACCGAACCTCCTCGATTCGCCCCAGGCCCCGGAACTCGGACTTGGCCGGAACATTGCCCACCACCAGATCAACCCGGTCGCGGGCTGCTGCCTTGAGCGGCACGATCCGGGTGGCGCCGCCCAGCACCAACCCCGAGGCGAGCATGCGGCGCAGATTGGCCTCACCCACACCGCGCACCCTCCGCCGAAAGTCATCGGTATCGCGGAACGGTCCGCCGGTTGATCTCGCCGCAACGATTCGCGACGAAAGCGCGGGCCCGATGCCGCGCACGCGTTCGAGTTCAGCCGCGGATGCAGCGTTGGCATCGACCGTCACCGCCGGAGCGGCTGACGCCATCTCGGCAAAAAAAGCCAGCACCAGCGCGAGGCCTGCCATCGCCAACGCGCACTGGGCAGCCAACGCCCTCACGCCGCAGCGACGCGCAGCCCCCTGCCTTGAAAACCCTTGATGACGCGATACGGTGAGCATGAGCCGCCCCTTCAGCCAACTGGTCAGGGTCGCCATCCTGCGCTGCGATCGCCGCCCCAGCACGGGACACCCCGGCCTGGCGGACTAAGCCATCGGACGCCCCCAGCCCGTCAGGCCCGCTCGAGTTCCTCAGCGCGCTGCGGCGCGCACGACTCCCAGCGGCTACAGCCTGGGCACTGCCATGAGTACTGGCGGGCCTTAAAACCGCAGTGGGCGCACACGTAGCGTGACTGACGCTGAGCCTGCGCCCGCAGCAGACCGCGCGTGAGCGCGAGTTCGTCGCGACGCGGTCCGTCGGCCAGCGCGAGTTCGATGTCCAGCAACCGGTCCAGGCCCACCAGACTGGGGGCGCGCGCGAGCGCGGCCCGCCCCCACGCAACAGCTGCCTGGGCGCCGTCCTGCTCCAGTCGCGCCTCAAGGAGCACCAAAAACAGCTCGATCGAACGCTGCGACTCAAACTGAGCCTCAAGCGAGCCCAACGCGTCGCTCAACTGGCCCAGCTTCTGATTCGCCTGCAGCCAGGCCCGTGCGCCCAGCACAAACCACTCGGGCTGACGCACGCGCAACGCCTCCCAGGCGGAGAGGGCTGCCTCGGACTGGCCCCGCGCCATCGCGAGCTCGGCCTGCATGAGCGATACCCGGGGGTGGTCGGGACCCAATGCATACGCCTCCGCGAGATGTCGCTCGGCCCGTGCATAGCCCGCAGCATCCGCGGCAGCCAACGCCTTGACCGCGAGCTCGCAATGAAAATGGATGATCGCCCGCTTTGACCCACCTCCGCCCGCGCCGTCGACGGGCAGCTGCGAGGCGAGCGAGATTGCGAGCGGCCAGTCGCGTACCAGCTCGGCGATTTCCAGACGATGTCGAAGCGCCTGCTCGGCCCAGCTTCCCGATTCAAGCCGGCCGAACGCATGATCGGCACGATCAAGCAGCCCCGCCTTAAGAAAATCGAGTCCGAGTTCGAACAGCGCCTGCTCACGTGCCTTCGCATCGAGATCGGCCCGATCGAGCAGGCTCTGATGTACCCGGATCGCCCGGTCATTTTCGCCCCGCTGGCGGAACAATTTGCCAAGTGCGAAGTGCAGTTCAACGGTCTCGGGATCGACCCGAACCACATCGATAAACGCATCGATCGCGCGATCAGGTTGTTCACTCAGAAGGAAGTTCAGCCCGCGGAAATAACCTGCAGGCAGTTCGCCCTGCCCGCCGCGGCCCGCCGCGGACTCATGCCGCGCGGCCAACCAGCCCAGCCCGAAAAAGAGCGGGAGCGCGAGCAGCCAGAGGAGATCAAATTCCAAGGCGACGACCGCCGCCGACCTAGACGCCCAGGGGCGGAGAGGCGCCACCTGGGCCGCCGGCTGCGGCAGCACCCTCCGCGCGGATGGCCGGCTCAGGCGAGGGCCCCGCGCTGGGGGTTCCCACAGGTCGACCGATCGCCTTCAATTCCTTGCGCAGCCCCGCAATTGCACGCCGTTGGCGAAAAAACGACGGAATGCACGCAAACAGACCCAGTAGCACGCCGGCCGCCAGAAATGACAGCAGCACCACCACCAGCGGCGCACGCCAGGTCGCCTGCCCTGCGAAAAACCGCACCTCAACGGGCTCGGTATTGGACAGCGCAAAGGCAAGTGCCAGCACAAACAGCAGGATGTAGAAAATCCAGGAAAGGATACGCATCGGACCCGACCCCTGTCTTGAGAACCGCAGACGTTGCGGTCAGCCCTTCTCGCCGTTCAGACCAGCGTCGACGCGTTCGCGCAATTCTTTGCCAGGCTTGAAGTGGGGCACGCGCTTACCCGGCACCATCACCTTTTCACCCGACTTCGGATTACGCCCCACCCGCGGCGGCCGATGCGACAGCGCGAAACTGCCAAAGCCGCGGATCTCGATGCGATGGCCGTCAACGAGCGTGCGCGCCATGGCCTCGAGAATCGTACGAACCGCGAACTCGGCGTCTTTTGCCACCAGCTGCGGATAGCGCTCGGCCAGACGCGCGATCAGTTCAGACCGCGTCATCTGGCCGGGCGCGACCTGATCGGCGGCGTCATCGACGCCCCCGGTCAGGCCACTTC
>JAGWXN010000428.1 GCA_018969885.1 Betaproteobacteria bacterium
CTTCGGTCTGCCCTCAGCGCGGGCAGCCGAGAGCCGGGCGAGGCAATACGCGGCCGATCTGATGCAGCAGTTCAGCCTCACCGATTACGCCGATCAGCCCGCCCACTCGCTTCCCTACGGCCTTCTCAAGCGGGTGGATCTTGCCCGATCGCTCGCCGCGCGGCCACGACTGTTGCTGCTCGATGAACCTACCTCGGGCATGTCGGAAGAAGAGGCGCTCGAGAGCATCACGATGGTTCGAACGATTGCGCGCGAAAGCGGCATCACGCTTCTGGTGATCGAGCACAACATGCGGGTGATGATGAAAATTGCCGACAGCATCACGGTGCTTCATCTCGGCGAGGTGATCGCGCAGGGTTCGCCCTCGCAGGTTCAGCAGGACCCCCGCGCGATCGAGGCCTATCTCGGCGAGGAGAGCGCCGATGCTTGAGATCGTCGAACTCAGGGCGGGCTATGGTCCGGTGGAAATCCTGCACGGCGTATCGCTCAGGATCCCTGAAGGACGCGTCGTGGGCCTGCTTGGCGCAAACGGCTCGGGCAAGACCACGCTGATGCGGGCGATCTCCGGTCTGGTCGGTAAAGCCTCAGGTCGGATCACTTTCAAGGGCCAGGAAATCCTCGGCAAGCTGCCGCAGGATATTGCCCGGATGGGGCTCTCGCAGGTACCTCAGGGCAGGCTGCTGTTTCCCGAGATGACGGTTGCCGAAAATCTCGAGATGGGTGCGATGCTCTTGCGCGATTCGGGGCAGCTTGGTGCGCGGCTCGGGCTGGTCGAAAAACTCTTTCCGATTCTTCGCGAACGCCACGATCAGCTCGCCGGAGTGCTGTCGGGCGGCGAGCAACAGATGCTTGCGATTGGCAGGGCACTGATGGGTGATCCGGCGATGATTCTGCTCGATGAGCCCTCGATCGGGCTTGCGCCCAAAATCTTCGATCAGATTCTCGATACCGTGCGCATGATCAATCGCGAAAGTGGCGCCACGATCTTCATCGCCGAGCAGAATGTCCGCAAGATTCTTGCGCTGGTCGATTATGCGTATGTGCTCGAATCCGGTTCGATTCATGTGGAGGGTCTGCCTGCCGAGCTCAAGGCGGACTCGCGTATCCAGAGCGCTTATCTCGGTCTTTGAGGCCTGAGCTCTTTTCGGAGTCTTCCTTGAAACTTGTCGACATGCATTCCCACTGGGGCACGCAACGGGGCTATGTGCTGCGTTCGCAGGCCGAGCTCGCGCAGCAGAAGAAAACCTGGAATTCCGAGGTGCGCTACCACACCGAGCAGGAGATGGTTGATTACTTCCGCGCCACGCAGGTCAAGGTGATCCTCGATTTCGGCTTCACCAAATACGCGCCGATGGACGAGGTGATCCCGCTGCACGACTACGCGCTGGAGGTCACGCGCCAGTTCCCCGATGCGATCATCGGCAACTGGTTGCATCTGGACCCTGCACTCCACAAGGAAGCGGGGCTCGCCGAGCTGAGACGCTGCCTGGACAAGCGCACCGGCTTTGTAGGGCTTGCGGTGAATGGGTCCGGCTCGGTGCCTGCGAGCGATCCCTCTTACGATCCCTTCTACAAGCTTTGTATCGAGGCGAATATTCCGGTGCTGATTTTTGTCGGCACCACCGGCCTGGGCGCGGGCCTGCCCGGTGGCATGGGGATTTTGCTGGACAGCTGTCATCCCAGGCATCTGGATTATGTCGCTGCGAGGTACCCTGATCTTCGCATCGTGGCAGCGCGGCCCGGCTGGCCCTGGCAGACCGAAACGATCGCTGTGCTGATGCACAAGCGCAATATCTATTACGAGCTGCATGGCTGGTCGCCGAAATATTTCGCGCCCGATCTCAAACACGATATTTCGCGGCGACTGAAGGACCGCATCATGTTCGGTGGCGACTATCCTCTGTACACCTATGAACGACTGGTGTCGGAGTGGCGTCACGAGGGTTACAGCGAAGAGATTCTGCAAAAGGTATTCGTCGACAATGCCGTGCGCTTCTTCGGAGAAATGGGGGCATCGTGGATCTGAATCTGCGCGACAAGGTCGCCATCGTGGGCGGTGCCAGCATGGGCATCGGTCTGGGAATCGCCAGCCGTCTTGCGGCGGAGGGCACGCGGCTCATGATCTTTGCGCGCCGCGAGCCCGCGCTCAAGGAAGCCGCAGAAGGCCTGCAACGTCAGCACGGTGTCGCGGTCGAGTGGTGTACCGCCGATATCCGCGATCGCGACGACAGCAGTCGCATCGTGCAGCGGGCGGTGGAGCGCTTCGGGCGGCTCGATATTCTCGTGAACAATGACGGGGCGCCGCCTCTGGGCGATATCGAGAGCTTTGACGATACCGCCTGGCAGAAGGCGGTGGAGCAAAATCTCTTCAGCGTGATCCGCATGGTGCGTGCGGCGCTTCCCCACCTCAAGGCGCAGGGCGGAAGCATTCTCAACATCTCCGCCATCTCGGCGATCCAGCCCATCGCGGGCTTCGGGCTGTCGGTGGCGACCTGGTCGGGTCTGATTGGCTATGCCAAGACCCTGTCGCTCGAGCTGGCCCGGCACCGCATCAATGTGAATACCATCTGCCCGGGCTACATCGACACCACGAGGTTGCAGAAGGTGTTCGCCGCGGGCGGTCAGGACCCGCTCGCGATGCGCAAAAAACTCGAGGACGAGGTACCGATGGGGCGCATCGGCTCGGTCGAGGACATCGCAAACATGGTCGCGCTGCTGGTATCGCCAGCAGGGGCCTATGTCACAGGCTGCAGCATTCCCATCGATGGCGGATTGTTCAGAGGCTTGAGG
>JAGWXN010000429.1 GCA_018969885.1 Betaproteobacteria bacterium
TTCCGGAGGGCTGGCCGCAGCGGGTTCCGCAGGGGCGCAGGGCCGCACCGTTCGGGTGGTGGTGCCGTTTGCTGCGGGTGGCGTTCAGGACATTCTCGCGCGCTCCATTTCCAATGAGTTGCGCGCAGCGCTCGGGCAGACCGTCGTAGTTGAAAATCGCCCGGGTGCTGGCGGCACGGTGGGAACCGGCGCCGTGGCAAAAGCTGAAGCCGACGGCACGGTGATGGTGCTGGCGGCGGCGAGCCACAATATCGCCGCCTCGCTTTATCCCAAGCTGGCCTACGATCCGCTGAAAGACTTCACCCCACTCGCCCATATCGGCACGGCAAGCTATGTGCTGATGGTGCATCCCGGTATTCCCGCGCGCACCGTGGCCGAATACATTGCCTATGCCAAGGCGAATCCCGGTAAGCTCAACTACGCCACCGCGGGTAACGGCAGCGCAACCCACCTTTCCATGGCGTACTTCAATGGGCTGGCTGGTATCGACGTGGTCCACGTGCCACTCAAGGCCACCGGCGAGGCCATCAATGAGGTGATCTCGGGCCGCGCCCATGCGGTGATCGCTGCGAGCATCGGAGCGCTCGCGTTTGCCAATGACAGCCGGCTACGGCTTCTGGGCTCGACCTCGCCTGAGCGCAGCAAGTTTCTGCCAGCGCTTCCCACGATTGCCGAGAGCGGGCTGCCCGGTTATCAGTTTGATTCCTGGTTCGGACTGCTGGGTCCAGCGGGTGTGCCAGCGGCCGAGGCCGACCGGATCAATGCGGCAGTCGGTCAGCTGTTGCGCGACCCGGCGATACTTGAGCGGCTGGATCGCCAGGGTGTGGAGCCCCGAGCCATGTCGAATGCCGATTTCGCCAGGCTGCTGGCGGAGGACGCTAAGCGCATGGCGTCAGTGGTGAAGACCTCGGGCGCGAAGATCGACTAGCCCGGGTGCGGTTTTAGCGGCCTGGGCACCCGACAGCACTCAGCTGGCGTCCGGCTGTTTTGAGGGCGCCGCGTTGCTGAATGCGGGTAAGGCCATGCACTCCCGCTCGATCTCGAGCAGCCGTGGCCAGCGGTTCAGATCAACCGCAAAACGGCGGGCGCTTTCAATCTGCGGCACCAGATACACATCGGCGAGCGTGGGCTGGTCGCCCCAGCTGAAGCGGCTGCCTGCCGGCGAGTGCGCAAGGAACGCCACGTAGGCATCAAATCCATCGGCAATCCACTGGCCGCACCAGGCGTTGACCGCGTCCTCATTGGCCCCGAACGAGGTGCGAAGCTGATTGAGGATGCGACGGTTGTTCACCGGGTGAATGTCGCAGCCCACGATGGCTGCGAGCGCGCGCACACGGGCGCGCGACACGGCGTCAGCGGGCAGAAGCGCGGGGTTGGGGTGGGTGTCCTCCAGCCACTCGAGCAGGGCGGGCGACTGCGCGAGCACCAGCGGGCCGTCGACTAGCGCGGGCACCAGACCCTGAGGGTTGATGCTCCGGTACGCGTCGCCCAGGTGCGCTTCCTTGCGCAGATCCACCGGTACGGTTTCAAACGGAAGCCCCTTGAGGGCCAGCGCAATGCGAAGGCGATGCGAAGTACCACTTCGGAAAAAGCCATAGAGTTTCATCATGTCGTGGTCTCCTTGATGCGCTGGTGTTCGAGAGCGGACAGACAGTTGCCGGCGTTCCAGCCGTAGAGCCACTCCATTGCGTCATAAAAGCGCTCGGTGCTGCGGCCACGCCAGAGGTCGTTTCGCACCAGTCGTTCCACGCCATGCGCGTGGTAGATGCGGCCCATGTCGCGCGCGCCGAGCACCACACGGGCTGTTCGCGCCACGCGGGCGCGCTGATAGAGATCGAACCCGCTCACGATATCGTCGTTGGCCACGCGCAAGGCTTCGCCGAGCGTGACGGCATCTTCCATCGCCATGCCTGCGCCCTGGGCCAGGTATTGGGTCATTGGATGAGCGGCGTCACCGAGTAGCGTTACTCGACCGAATGACCACTGCCCGATGGGATTGCGGTCGGCGGTGGCCCAACGCCGCCACGACTTCGGCAGATCGATGAGCTGACGGGCACGTGGGCAGACCCCTGCGAAGTAGCTTTGTACCTCTTCGCGGCTGCCGTCGGTGACGCTCCATGTTTCCTGCTGGCGGCTGTGAAACGTGACCACCACGTTGTACTGCTCGCCGCCCCGAAGCGGATAGTGAACCAGATGACAATTGGGGCCGACCCAGATGCTGGCCGCGTTCCATTGAAGATCAGCGGGGAAGTCCCTCCGGTCAACCACCGCGCGGTAGACCACATGACCTGTTACGCGAGGCGGGTCGCCCACATACTGCTCGCGGGCGACGGATTTCACGCCATCGGCTGCCACCAGCGCGGCGCCGCGATGTCGAATGCCCTTCTGGTCGATGAGTGTGACGCCTGAGTCATCTTGCGCAATCTCGGTCACACGGGTGGAGGTGAGGAAATCGACCCGACCTGTTTCGAGCGCACCCTCCATGAGTGAGGTATGCACATCCACACGGTGAATGACCGCGTACGGGTTACCAAAGCGCGCGCGAAACGCATCGCCAGTTGGAATGCGACCAACGCAGTATTCGTCGATCGCGTCATGCATCACCAGTTCATCGGTGTAGACCGCGCGACCCCGGGCTTTGGGGCCAACGCCCAGCGCGTCGAGCGCATGAAATGCATTCGGGCCAAGTTGAATGCCGGCACCGATTTCACCGATTTCGGGAGACTGCTCGAGCACACGTACGCGAAAGCCGCGACGGGTGAGGGCAAGCGCGGCCGCCAGGCCCCC
>JAGWXN010000430.1 GCA_018969885.1 Betaproteobacteria bacterium
GCCCAATATCGATATCGAGACCCGTTGCGGCCCGGGTATGCCGGCGGTACGCGCAGACCCCGTCATGCTCGATACCGCGCTGCTGAACCTCGCCGTGAATGCCCGGGATGCCATGCCCTCCGGGGGGCGGCTGTCCCTCGTTGCAGAACGCTTTCACCATGGCGGCGCGGCACTTGCCCAACGCCGCGATCTGGCACCAGGTCTCTACATGCTGCTCACCGTATCCGACACCGGCTGTGGCATGACCGCCGAGGTGCTTGCGCGAGCGTTCGAGCCTTTCTTCACCACCAAGGACACCAGCAAAGGAAGCGGATTAGGACTGAGCCTGGTGTATGGGTTTGTGAAGCAATCGGGCGGGCATGTCGAGGTGGAGAGCAGCCCGGATGCGGGTACCGTGATCCGGATGATGCTGCCCACGGTGAGCGCTGCCGAAGCGGTCCAGACACCCGCGCCCCACGATGCCGCCGAAGGCGGTGCCGAGCGCGTGCTGGTCGTGGAAGACGATGACGATGTGCGCACCGTCGCGGTCGGATTTCTGCGCCGCCTCGGCTATCACGTCATTGAAGCGGCAGAGGGCCCACAGGCACTCGCTTCGATTACCGCAGATCCCGCTATCGACCTGCTATTCACCGACGTGGTGCTGCGCGGTCCCATGACCGGCGCAGACCTGGCGCGTGAGGCGCTCGCAAAGCGACCCGCGCTCGCCGTACTGTTCACCTCGGGCTACGCGCCGCAAACGCTGTCACTCGATACCGCCCTATCGCGCGGCGTGGAACTGCTCGGCAAGCCCTACCGCATCGAGCAACTGGCCCGCATGGTGAGGCGAGCCCTCGAGGCTCGAGATCAGGCTGCCGCCTCGTCGCGGCGCGCATCGCTTCGGCCGACCACCGCGCGAAGGCGGTCAATATCGTAAAGATCAATCTCGCGGTTGTGAACGCGGATCATTTTTTCCGCTTGAAAACGTGACAGGATCCGACTGACGGTTTCGAGCTTGAGCCCCAGCAAGCTACCAATTTCTTCGCGAGTCATACGCAGAATGAATCGGGTTGCCGAATAGCCCCGGGATGCCATGCGCTGCGAGAGATTCAACAGAAACACTGCAATCCGCTCCTCGGCGCGCATCGACCCGAGCAACACCATGAGCGCGCGCTCTCGCTGAATCTCGCCAGCGAGCATACGGAACAGCTCGCGCTGGAGGAGCGGCTCATGACGCACCAGCGTATCGAGCGTGTCGCGGGGAATCTCGATCACTTCCCCGTCCTCGAGCGCGATCGCGTCACCGCTGTAAACGTCGGCGCCCAGACCGTCAACACCCAGAACTTCCCCCGCCATGTGAAAGCCAGTGACCTGTTCGCGTCCATCCTCGGTGAGAAGTACAGTCTTGAACGATCCCGCATGCACGCCAAACAGGGCGTGGAACTGCGCGCCGTAGCGATACAGGTAATCGCCGCGGCGCAGCCGGCGGCGCTGGCCGCCCACGCGCGACATCAGCAAATCCACCGAAGGTGGTAGCGGAAGCGCGCACCGTGCGCTCGGATACGGCTGCGCATCGACGGGCGCCCCGACAGGTCGATTTCCACCTTGTTGCGGTGCAGAAATCTGCGTTTGGAATCCAATATCGCTCACTGTTACCTCCCATGCGGTTGAGTTGGATCGCTGTTGCAGCGTCCATCAAACTTTATCGAGGGAGAACCCCGCTTTGATTGCGATCAAACAACACTCTGTAACGGCTTGTAACCCGACGCGCCCGGACGGTAACAAACACCGGTGTTGCGACGCATCAATATTCGCATCCCGCCCGCACTCATATCAGCCACGCCCGCGGGAATTCAAGTGCGATTTGTTTCTTATCAAGGACGCCGTCGCAGCGGTGATTAGCATCCACCCGAGTGGTATTCATTTAACAAAACGGGGAACCTCAACATGTTCAAACACCTCTTGTTGCCAACGGACGGATCCAAGTTGTCCGACAAGGCAGTCGAGCAGGGCATCGCGTTCGCCAAGGAGACCGGCGCCCGGGTCACCTTCGCACACGTCATGCCCGAGTATGTCGTCGATGCATTTGTCGAGTTCCCCTCTGCAGCCCAGGCGTCGTTCACAGACTTCATGAAGGCGACCGAGGAAACCGCCAAAACCATATTGGGCGCTGCGCAATCGCGCGCCAGTGCGGCTGGCGTCACCCACGACATCGTCTCCATTCGCCACGGCCAGCCGTGGAAAGCCATCATCGATGTCGCGGGCGGGCGGGCCTGCGATCTGATCTTCATGGCGTCCCACGGACGCCGTGGACTCAGTGCTCTGGTTCTTGGTAGCGAGACGCACAAGGTGCTCACGCATTCCACGATCCCAGTGCTCGTGTTCCGCTGATCACACCACTCCGGAGGTCCACATGGACAAGGTAGAAAAAGCACCCACAGGCATTGAGGCGCGCGAGCGCCTCGCGCAGGACATGCGAACGCTGGTTCGCGATGCGGAAGATCTGTTGCACGCCGCACAGCGCCAGGGGATTGAAGGTGTCACCGACATGAGGGACCGTCTGGAGAGCAGCATCAAGCAGGCCAAAGCGCAGATCTGGAACGGCCAGCATCAGTTGTTTGATCGCGCGCGCGATACCGCGCGCCGGACGAACGAGGCCGTCCATGTTCATCCCTGGACAGCGATCGGCATGGCTGCAGGCGCTGGGCTATTGCTCGGCGCGTTGATCATGCGACGCTGAACCCAACATGCAGCCGGAAAACTCCGGGGAGGGGTTCGGAGCCCGGCTGCGCGCGGTCGGTGTTGC
>JAGWXN010000431.1 GCA_018969885.1 Betaproteobacteria bacterium
GACTGGTCTCGAAGAGCTGGCTTGGCGTTGTCGTCTTACATCCCCGGTCGCGCGGGCGCCTCCGAAGGCGATCTGCTGCCGCATGGCCCCCTTTCACCGCGTGACCTGCTCGCGCGCTAGGCCCCTTCCGTGTCATCGCTTCTTCTCACCGCCCGCTTTGCCACCACGGTCGCGCGCCTCGATCAGCTTCCGCCGCCGGGCGCGCCCGAGGTGGTGTTTGTCGGTCGCTCCAATGCAGGCAAGTCTTCTGCGATCAACACGCTCTGCCAACGACGGCGCCTGGCTTTTTCAAGCAAGACACCCGGCCGCACCCAGGCGCTTAATTTTTTCGCGTTGGGCCCCGAGCATCTTGAACCCACCGGTTATCTGGTCGATGCACCCGGTTACGGATACGCAGCCACCCCTGCGACAGTCCGGGCTGGGTGGGATCGCCTGGCCGGCCGCTATCTCGAGGCGCGATCGAGCCTGGCCGGCATCGTGTTGGTCATGGACTGCCGGCGTGGCGTGACCGCACTCGATCGCCAGCTGCTTGATTTCATCCCGCCCGACCGGCGTGTCCTGGTGCTGCTCACCAAGTCAGACAAGCAGGGAAATGCCGAGCGCAGCCGAACCCTCGCGAACGTGAAGCAATCGCTTGACGATGGCGTTCGTCATCTCAACTTGACGCTGACCGCCTTTTCGGCCAACACTCAACTTGGCGTGGAATCGGTGCGCGCGCTGCTCGAGCGGTGGATCGTCGAAGCGCGCGAACCGGCGGCCTGAAGGGTCCGCGCACGGCAGGCAAAAAAAACCCCGAACGCGTAAACGTTCGGGGATGAATGCCATCCGAGCCGGAGGGCGCCCGCTCAGGGAGGAGAAGCGGGAGATGACCAAAATCATCTGTTGTCCATGATACGTCGTGGACAAACCGGGTCAAGAATTAGTTGATTGTCTTAAAGGGGAATTCGTCAATGGGAAGCGATTTTTCAACGTTTGGAGCATTTCCTGGTACCCGATTGCGGCGGAATCGTCGAAATGACTTCTCCAGACGTCTAGTCCGTGAACATCGACTGAGCCCGGACAACCTCATCTACCCCGTGTTTGTCCTAGACGAAAAGGGGGTTCGGCAACCGGTTGCGTCCATGCCCGGGGTTGAGCGCCTGTCGATTGATCTCCTCGCGCCCGTTGCGGAGCAGTGTCTTGAGCTGGGCGTTCCAGTGCTCGCGCTCTTCCCGGTGATCGATCCGGCGCTCAAGACGCCTGACGGTCGCGAGGCGGCCAATCCCGACGGCCTGGTACCGCGCGCAGTCGCCGATCTGAAGCGACGCTTTCCTGAACTCGGTGTGCTCACCGACGTCGCCCTCGACCCTTACACCAGCCATGGTCAGGACGGCGTGATCGATGAGAATGGGTATGTGATCAACGACCAGACCTCCGGCATCCTCGCCGAGCAGGCGCTGGTTCAGGCGCAGTCTGGCGTCGATATCGTTGCGCCCTCCGACATGATGGACGGCAGAATTGGCGCCATCCGCGCCGCGCTGGAAGCCGGCGGCCACATCCACACCCGAATCATGGCTTACTCGGCCAAGTACGCTTCGGGGTTCTACGGTCCGTTTCGCGACGCGGTCGGGTCAGCATCCAATCTGGGCAAAAGCGACAAGAAAACCTACCAGATGGATCCTGCCAACTCAGACGAAGCGCTGCGCGAAGTGGGCTTCGATCTGCAAGAGGGTGCAGACATGGTGATGGTCAAGCCCGGCATGCCCTATCTGGACATCGTGCGCCGCGTGAAGGATACCTTCCGTGTGCCAACCTATGTCTATCAGGTCAGTGGCGAATACGCGATGCTGAAGGCCGCCGCCGCCAACGGCTGGCTCGACGAGCGCACAGTCGTGCTGGAGTCTCTGCTCGCCATGCGACGCGCGGGCGCCGACGGCATCCTCACCTATTTCTCGCTGGATGCAGCGCGCTGGTTGAGGCAGGCTCGCTGAGGCAGGTTCGCTGGGGCAGCGTCGCAACCCTCACCGAGGGCTCCGCCGGGTCTGCGCCAGCACCCAGCTCGCGTAGGGCGACGACACCGCGGCGGGCGAGAGCGCGATCAGCTCGGGCACCTCGTAGGGGTGGAGCTCCCGCAGCCGCGCCTCAAGCGCAACCCAGCGCCGACGCGAGGTCTTGATCAACATCGGCACCTCTGAGGCCTCTTCGATCGCGCCCTGCCAGCGATAAATTGATACGCAGGGCGAAAGCAGGTTCACGCAAGCCGCGAGGCGCTCCTCCACCAGCGCGCGAGCAAGCGTCTGGGCAGTCTGGGCGTCTGGCGCGTTGCTGATCGCAAGCACCACGCTATCGGGGGGCTCGATTTCAACCGGCGCTGGCGTGTCGCGGGCCGTGCTCATAGGGTGTGCCGAAAACGCCGCCGCGTAAGCCACCGGGCGAGGCCCAACGCGCCAACCGTCCAGCCAACCAGAAGCGCGAGCGGTCCCGCCACCATCGTGGGCCATTCACCCAACACGAGCGGCCGAACCAGGCTCACAGCTGACGCAAGCGGAAGCACGCCCGCCACAGCTTCCAGCCACGGCGGCAACGCATGCGTGGGGTAGTACACCCCCGAGATAAAGATCATTGGCGTGAGGCAGAGCGTGAAGTAGAAGGTGAAAAAATCATAGCCTCGCGCGAGCGCATTGAACACCAATCCGATCGCAGCAAAGCACAGCCCGGTGAGCACGATCACCGGCAGCACCGCTGGCAGGGTCGGCGCCCGCGTCACGCCCAGCGCAAACGCCACCACCACAATCGCCAC
>JAGWXN010000037.1 GCA_018969885.1 Betaproteobacteria bacterium
TCAGACATGTTAGTGGTCTTGGTGATCGAGCGGCCGAGGAAGATCTCGCCTTCGTTTTCCGCGTAGACCATGGGGCCCAGCACATCGCTCATGCCATAACGGGTGACCATGTCGCGGGCGATGGACGTGGCGCGCTCGAAGTCGTTCGAGGCACCAGTCGTCATTTGGTGCATGAAAATTTCTTCGGCAATTCGCCCGCCAAACAGCACCGCGACGGTGTTCAGCATGCGGTCGCGGTCCATGCTGTAGCGGTCTTCAACCGGCAGCTGCATGGTGACGCCCAGCGCACGACCGCGCGGAATGATGGTGACCTTGTGAACCGGATCAGTCTTGGGCAGCATGCGCGCCACCACGGCATGACCCGACTCATGGTAGGCGGTGTTGCGACGCTCTTCCTCAGGCATGACGATCGAGCGGCGCTCGGCGCCCATCAGGATTTTGTCCTTGGCGCGCTCGAAGTCGATCATCTCAACGACCCGGGCACTGCGCCGGGCGGCAAAGAGCGCGGCTTCGTTCACCAGGTTGGCGAGATCGGCGCCTGAAAAACCGGGCGTGCCGCGGGCCAGCAGATCAGCACGAACATCCTGCCCAATGGGTACCTTGCGCATGTGCACGTTCAGGATTTGCTCGCGGCCCCGGATATCGGGCAAGGGCACCACCACCTGGCGGTCAAAGCGGCCTGGGCGGAGCAGCGCGGGGTCAAGCACGTCGGGACGGTTGGTGGCGGCGATCACGATGATCCCCTGGCCGGTTTCGAAACCGTCCATTTCCACCAGCAGCTGATTCAGGGTTTGTTCGCGTTCGTCGTTACCGCCGCCCAGGCCAGCGCCCCGCTGGCGACCGACCGCATCGATCTCGTCAATGAACAGGATGCAGGGCGCATGCTTCTTCGCGTTTTCAAACATGTCGCGAACGCGCGCTGCGCCCACGCCGACAAACATTTCGACGAAATCGGAGCCGGAGATGGAGAAGAAAGGCACCTTGGCTTCGCCGGCGATGGCCTTGGCGAGCAGGGTTTTACCGGTGCCGGGCGAGCCAACCATCAGCACACCGCGCGGAATGCGGCCACCCAGCTTCTGGAACTTGCTGGGGTCGCGCAGAAACTCGACCAGCTCCTGGACTTCTTCCTTGGCTTCGTCGCAGCCGGCAACGTCGGCAAAGGTGATGCTGTTGTTGCCCTCATCCAGCATCCGGGCACGCGACTTACCGAAGGAGAACGCGCCGCCCCGTCCACCGCCCTGCATCTGGCGCATGAAGAAGACCCACACGCCGATCAGGAGCAGCATGGGGAACCAGGAGACGAAAATATTCAGAAGGAGCGACTGCTCTTCCTCGGGTTTGGCATTCACCTGAACGCCGAACTTCATCAGGTCGCCCACCATCCAGATGTCGCTGGGGGAGAAGACCGTGAAGGTACGGCCATCACGCGAACGGACTCGCAGCGTCCGGCCATCGACGTGAACGCTGTCAATGCGGCCCTCGCGCGCCTCGGACATGAACTGAGAGTAGGGCATGTCCCCACCCCGACCCTGACGCGTATCGAACTGCTTGAAGACGGTGAACAGGACCAGCGCAATGACGAGCCAGACCGCCGCCTTCGAAAACATGTTGTTCACTGATGAACTCCCACAGGAAACTGCGGATGCTGCGAAAAATGCCGAGGTTTCAACGCAGAACCAAAACGATCGGGACGCCTTGCCTCAAATTGGATTTTATTCCGATCCGACTCGGAGTGCTCGACCAACCAGGTAGGTTTCAGCGGATTCGTCACGCGAGGAGTCGGGTTTTCTGGGTGAAACCTTGCGAAATACGGACTTGAATCGCTCCACGACCTGGCTGTAGCCGCTGCCGTGGAAACATTTGGCGAGCAGCGCCCCCTCGGGGCGAAGGTGTTCGGCAGAGAATTCAAGGGCGAGTTCAATCAGGTCGCTCATCCGCGCGGCGTCGGCTGACGCCACGCCACTCAAGTTGGGGGCCATATCGGAAACCACAAGGTCAACCTTGGTACCGGACAGGGCTTCGCGAAGGCGTTCAAGGGTTTCGTCCTCACGAATATCCCCTTGGATGAACTCGACGCCCGCCACCGGCTCCATGGGAAGCAGATCGAGCGCAATGATCCGCCCGTCGAGCCCGGCGCCCGCCGGTCGGGCCAAGCGTTCACGCAGTACCTGGCTCCAGGCGCCAGGCGTGCTACCCAGGTCGACCACGGTGATGCCACGGCGAATCAGCTTGTCCTTCGCGTCGATCTCGGTGAGCTTGAAGGCGGCACGCGAGCGATAGCCGTGCTTCTGCGCGAGCTTCACGTACGGATCATTCATATGCCGGGCGAGCCAGGCACGGTTGACTTTGCGCTTGTTCATGTAGCCAGTAGGATGCGGACGGTCATTATCGCCGGACTTTCAATGAACGCGACCCGCTCGTCACGCACTGCACCTGCCGCCCTCCCGGAAACAGGCCTGCCAGATCTCAATGAGGCCACGACGGCACGGGCTATTCCTCCGTTGAATTCAACCGCGCGGCGTGCGTTGCGCGCCGACGCCCATCACCTTGACCCGGTGGTCATGATCGGTGATTCGGGCCTCACTCCTGCGGTGATTGCCGAGACCGATCGGGCACTGAACGCGCATCAATTGATCAAGATCAGGGTTCTTGGCGACGACCGCGAGGTTCGCCGACCGATGATGGCGGCACTCTGCAGCGCCCTCGGATGCGCGCCGGTGCAGATCATCGGCAAGCTGCTCGTGGTCTGGCGTCCGCTGCCGGTCGCCGCCAAAGACGAAGGCTTTGTACCGAAGAAAGAGGCAGCGCGCCGTGCGGCGGCCCGGTCTGAGGCCGATAGCAAACCAGCACGACCGGTCGTCAGCAAGCGCAAACCCTCAGGCCGCCCGGCCAAAACGGCCAGCGGGGCGCGGGCGAGCCGTTCGGGGAGCGCACCTCGCTCGGGTAGCTCTTCCCGCTCGGGCCCCGCTTCCGGTTCGGGCCCCGCTTCCCGCTCGGGTGGCTCACGCTCGGGTGGGTTCGCGCCCACTGGCGGTTCTGGATGGTCAAGCGGGGGGGAGCGTTCTCCGGAGGGCGGAGGTCGGTCACGCGGCGGCTTGACCAATTCAGAGGGTGGTCGTACGCCTCGGCCAAGCGGCCCGCGATCGGGCGATGGCGGTGGATTTCGCTCTCCTGGCGGACGCCCGACGGGCGGTGGCGGGTTCGGACCGCGTCGTAGCGACGCTGGCGACAGGGGTTCGTTCCGATCGGAGGGCGATCGGCCGACCGGTGGTCGACCGACGCGTGACGGCATCGCCCGCCCAGCCCGATCCAGCACTGGGGCCGGACCGGGTCGACCTTCGGGTTCGCGTACGTCGTCCGGGGAGCGCGGTCCTCGCCAGTCGGGGACGGGCTTCCCGTCTCGTCCGACTAGCGCCCGCACTGGGTCAGAGCGTTCAGGATCGTCTCGATCGGGGCCTGCGCGCTCCGGGCCTTCGCGCACCGCTGCGACCAAAGCTCCGGGCCGGCGGGCTCCGCCGCGCAAACGTTAATCAGGCAGGCCAGTCGGCCGCCGCTTCCAAAGCGAAGCCAACTGGCGTGGCCTGAGACCGGGGCGCCCCCCGAAAAGCGCAGCCCCTCTACTCGTAACGAACGTCGAGTATTTCGTATTCGCGCGTACCGCCAGGCGCTGCTACGCGCGCCATATCCCCTGCACTGCGACTGATCAGCGCACGGGCAATCGGGCTCGATACCGAAATTTTCCCGGACCGGATGTCGGCTTCATCGTCACCCACGATCTGATAGGTGACCTTATCCCCGGACTCGACATCTTCCAGGTCAACCGTGGCGCCAAACACCACGCGGCCATCGGCATCAACCAACCGCGGTTCGATGATCTGGGCGTTGGAGAGCTTGGATTCGATCTCTGCAATCCGCCCTTCAACAAACGCCTGGCGCTCGCGCGCAGCGTCGTATTCAGCGTTCTCAGACAAGTCGCCCTGGGCTCGCGCCTCGGCGATCGCCGTGATGACGGCCGGCCGCTCAACATGCTTGAGTCGTTGCAGTTCTTCTCGCAGCAGTTCGGCGCCGCGTACAGTCAGTGGAATCGTGGGCATGTAATACCTTCGAAGAGAACATCACGGACCGGGCGAGCAACGCACAGTCCGAGTTCGGTTGTAACTGTATCGCACTCCGCCCGCGCCAACGACGGCGCGGATGCGCTCAACCCGCCAGCGCAGCGTGCAACGACTGCAGGCTGTAGACGTCGAGATCGCGCAGATGACGCATGCCCTCCACCGCCGCACTCGCGCCGGCGATGGTGGTGTAGTAGCTCACGCGCTGGGCAAGCGCCGTGGTGCGGATCGACCGTGAATCGGCAATCGCCCCGCGCTTTTCCTCCACCGTGTTGATGACGAGCGCAATCTCACCGTTTTTCAACATGTCAACCACATGCGGCCGACCTTCCTGGACCTTGTTCACCGCGGAGACCGGAATGCCAGCAGCCGCAATCGCCGCCGCCGTGCCACGGGTTGCCACCAGCGAGAACCCTAATTCATGCAGACCGCGAGCCACTTCAACCGCGCGCGACTTGTCGCCATGGCGCACCGATACGAACGCTGTCCCGCCTTCAGGAAGCTTCACGCCCGCACCCAGCTGCGATTTAACGAACGCTTCGCCGAAGGTGTGCCCCACCCCCATCACTTCACCGGTAGATTTCATCTCCGGTCCGAGAATGGTGTCGACGCCGGGAAACTTCACGAACGGGAACACGGCTTCCTTGACCGAGTAATAGCGCGGCGTCACTTCCTCGCGCACATTCTGGGCCGCGAGGCTACGGCCGACCATGCAGCGCGCCGCGATCTTGGCGAGCTGCATACCGGTCGCCTTGGAGACATAAGGCACCGTGCGCGAAGCGCGTGGATTGACCTCCAGCACAAACACCGTGCCGTCGCCCGACCCGTTGTCGCCGCGCTGAATGGCGAACTGCACATTCATCAGCCCGCACACGCCGAGCGCCCGCGCCATGACCGCAGTTTGTCGCTTGATTTCGGTCACCAACGCGGGCGACAGCGAGTAGGGCGGCAAGGAACATGCTGAGTCGCCAGAGTGCACGCCAGCCTGCTCGATATGCTCCATCACACCGCCGATGAAGACCTCCGCCCCGTCTGACAGACAGTCGACGTCAACCTCGATCGCATCGTTCAGGAAGCGGTCCAGCAGCACTGGGCTGTCTTCCGAAACCTTGACCGCCTCGCGCATGTAACGCTCGAGGTCGCGCTGCTCATGCACGATTTCCATCGCCCGCCCGCCCAGCACATAACTTGGGCGCACGACCAGGGGATAACCGATCTCTGCAGCGAGCGCGAGCGCCTCGGGCTCGGTGCGCGCGGTGCGGTTGGGTGGCTGTCGCAACTGCAGCTGCTGCAGCAGCTTCTGGAAACGCTCGCGGTCTTCTGCAATATCGATCGACTCGGGCGACGTGCCCACGATGGGCACGCCATTGGCCTCCAGGGCGAGTGCGAGCTTGAGCGGCGTCTGACCACCATATTGGACGATCACGCCAAACGGCTTTTCAACCGCCACGATTTCCAACACGTCTTCCAGCGTGACCGGCTCGAAATAGAGTCGATCCGAGGTGTCGTAATCGGTGGAGACGGTTTCGGGATTGCAGTTGACCATGATGGTCTCGAAGCCGTCTTCGCGAAGCGCAAATGCCGCATGCACGCAGCAGTAATCAAACTCAATGCCCTGCCCGATCCGATTCGGCCCGCCGCCGAGCACGATCACCTTGCGACGATCCGTGGGTTGCGATTCGTCTTCGTCGTCATACGTGGAGTACATGTAGGCGGTGCCGGTGGCGAATTCCGCCGCGCAGGTGTCAACCCGCTTGTAGACCGGCCGCACACCATGACCATGACGATGTGCCCGCACGGCATCGGCGCTGGCGCCTGTGAGCCTGGCGATGCGACGATCGGAAAAACCCCGCGATTTCACGAACTGCCATTCGTCGCGCGAAAGACCCGCCGCATCACGCGTGCGCAAGGTCTGTTCGATCTGGATGATTTCCTGGATCTGGGACAGAAACCAGGGGTCGATTGCCGACTCTTCAAACACTTCCTCAACGCTCATGCCCACTCGGAACGCATCTCCAACATAGAGAATGCGCTCAGGGCCTGGCTCGCCAAGCTCGGTACAAATTTCGTCGCGATCGGTGCTTCGTTCGTCTAGCCCGTCAATGCCGGTTTCGAGCCCGCGCAAAGCCTTCTGAAAACTTTCCTGGAAGGTCCGGCCGATGGCCATCACCTCGCCCACCGACTTCATCTGCGTGGTCAGGCGGGAGTCGGCCTGGGGAAATTTCTCGAATGCGAAACGCGGAATTTTGGTGACGACGTAATCGATCGTGGGTTCGAAGGACGCAGGCGTTGCGCCACCGGTGATGTCATTACGAAGTTCATCAAGCGTGTAGCCCACCGCCAGCTTGGCGGCGATCTTGGCAATCGGGAATCCGGTGGCCTTCGAGGCGAGTGCCGACGAGCGGCTGACGCGCGGATTCATTTCGATCACGATCATGCGACCGTCGCGCGGATTGATCGCAAACTGGACATTCGAGCCGCCCGTGTCAACGCCGATCTCCCGCAGGATGGCAATCGACGCGTCCCGCATCAATTGGTATTCCTTGTCGGTGAGGGTTTGCGCTGGCGCCACCGTGATGGAATCGCCCGTGTGCACACCCATGGGATCGAGGTTTTCGATCGAGCAGACGATGATGCAGTTGTCTTTGTGATCGCGCACCACCTCCATCTCGAACTCTTTCCAGCCGATCAACGACTCTTCAATCAGCAGTTCGTGGGTGGGGGAGGCTTCAAGGCCCCGGCGGCAGATCGTCTCGAATTCTTCAGCGTTGTAGGCAATGCCGCCGCCCGTGCCCCCGAGCGTAAAACTCGGGCGGATGATGACCGGAAAGCCGATTGATTTCTGACCCGCCCAGGCTTCCTCAAGCGAGTGGGCAATGGCCGAGCGCGCCGAGCCCAGCCCGATGCGGGTCATGGCCTCTTTGAATTTCCGCCGGTCCTCGGCCTTATCGATCGCCTCGGGCGAGGCCCCGATCAGCTCGACCCCGTACCGTTCGAGGACCCCATGGCGATGGAGATCAAGCGCGCAGTTGAGCGCGGTTTGACCGCCCATGGTGGGCAGGATCGCGTCGGGCTTCTCCTTGGCGATGATGCGTTCGACCACCTGCCAGGTGATGGGCTCGACATAGGTGACGTCGGCCGTCTCCGGGTCGGTCATGATGGTGGCCGGATTGCTATTGACCAGAACGACGCGGAACCCCTCCTGGCGGAGCGCCTTGCAGGCCTGGGCGCCGGAGTAGTCGAATTCGCAGGCCTGACCGATGACGATCGGGCCCGCGCCAATGATGAGAATGCTTTTAAGGTCGGTTCGCTTGGGCATGGTGGAGACTTCAGCGGCTCGCGAGCGTGTGATCCGCGCGGCCCTGCATCAGGCCGATGAAGCGGTCGAACAGCGGGCGAATGTCATGAGGCCCCGGACTGGCTTCAGGATGTCCCTGAAAACAGAACGCGGGCCGATCGACGCGCGCAAGTCCCTGAATCGAACCGTCGAACAGCGAAACATGCGTGACGCGCAGTGTTGAGGGAAGCGACAGCGGATCGACCGCAAAGCCATGGTTCTGGCTGGTGATCATGACCGAGCCGGTGTCGAGATCTTTGACCGGATGATTGGCGCCGTGGTGGCCGAACTTCATCTTGAGGGTGCGCGCCCCCGAGGCCAAACCCATGATCTGATGCCCCAGGCAAATGCCAAAAGTGGGAACGCCTGCATCGATGATTTCGCGCGCCGCAGCGATCGCGTAGTCGCAGGGCTCGGGGTCGCCCGGGCCATTCGACAGGAACACGCCATCAGGCCGGCCAGCCAGCACCTCGGCGGCCGGCGTCTGGGCGGGAACCACCGTGAGCTCGCACCCCCGGTCGGCCAGCAGGCGCAGGATGTTTCGCTTGACGCCGAAGTCGTAAGCCACCACACGGAACCGCTTGGATTGCGGCTTGCGGAAGCCCTCGCCCAGGCGCCATGAGCCCTCAGTCCAGGCGTAGGCCTGTCCGGTGCTCACCACCTTGGCCAGATCCATCCCCGCCAAACCCGGGAACGCACGCGCCGCAGCCAGCGCCGCCGACTCGTCAAGCACGTCGCCAGGCCTTGAACCCGCAATCAGGCAGCCATTCTGAGCGCCCTTGTCACGCAGCACCCGCGTGAGGCGACGGGTATCAATGCCAGCGATCGCCACGATCCGCTCGCGCTTGAGGTAGTCGCCCAGGCTGGCCCCTGAACGCCAGTTCGAAAGTCGGGAAGGAAGGTCGCGGACAATCAGCCCCGCCGCGTGCACCTGGCCGGCTTCGACGTCCTCATCGTTGACACCGGTATTGCCGATGTGCGGATAGGTGAGCGTGACAAGCTGCCGGCTATAACTGGGATCGGTCAGGATTTCCTGATAGCCGGTGATGGCGGTATTGAACACCACCTCGCCCACCGACTGGCCGGCCGAGCCCACCGAAACGCCTCGAAAAACGCTACCGTCAGCAAGCACCAGAAGTGCTGGAACCGTTTCGGGCAGAAGCCGGAGACCATCCGCGGCCGGGCGGCTTTCGGACAGCGTCTTCTCCGTCAGTCCTGTATTTGCCAGCCCTTTTTCTGTCTGCCCAGCTACCGGGGAACGGGAAGGGTCGCGATCGGAGGACGAAGTCAAAACCAAGGCCGGGCTCCCCAGAGAAGGTAAAACTTTTGGAGTATAGCACCCCGGGGATTGCGGACCGGCAAAGCAGCGTTAGTGGGGCATCAGCGTTTCAGCGATCAGCTCGACGATCTCGGCCCCCACCCTGGCAAGGGCCCAGCCAGCAGCGCCAGAGGCCATGCCGGCAATGACGGTCGCGACCGGCCCAAAGCCCGATAGCGTCACATGAAGCGCCGCCAGTAGCGCAGCGAGCGCCCCCACGGCAACAGCGAGTTTCCGGCCATGCAGGGCCACGAATTCAATTGCGGGATAACGCATTCAAGCCTCCAGATCACCCATCACACTGCGGCCGGCACGCCGGCCCGATACGAATGCCCAACCCAGATGATGCCCATGCCCCTCCAGCAGGACCCCGCCCTGACCCGTTGAGCCCGCGGCATACAAGCCCGGGATGGGCTGGTCGTCCTGCCCGAGCACTCGATGTCGTGTGTCAACAGCGAGCCCGCCGTCGGTCAGCGTCACCACCCCACGCAGGGGCCCGAGCGCAAACCAGGGGCCCCGCCGGCGTTCACCCAGCGACTCGGCAAGAAGTTCGGCGCGGGCGCCGATCATCGCGGCGAGCGCCTCGACCGAATCTGCGCTGCGATAGATGTCGGGGCGCCCCCGCCGATAGTCGTCCAGGTACGCGTACGCAACCCCCGGTGCGGTGGACACGAAATTCGGCCAGCTCCGCAGTTGCTCGGCGCAGTGCGAATCAAACACGATGTACCCCAGCCGGGCTGGGGTGAGTGGCAGGTTGCGGGCGGTGTTCTTGAAGTCGACCGGTACCGTGCGTCCGTCAGGATCGACCAGCACTGCGCCGCAGCGGAAAAGCGTGGGCTCGGGGCCCATCGCAGTGGTCAGGAAGCGAACCACGAAGGGCCGAATCAGCCACTGCGGCGCAGTTCGCCAGGCAAACGCCAGCGCGCGCCCCACCCAGGGTTGCGTGGGCAGACGCTGCAACCAGCTGGGGGGCGCCGGCACAAAGCGAAGCTTGGGCGGGTTACCCATGCGCCCGTTCAGAACCCGTGCGCCGATCGACTCGGCGAGCAGCAAAGCGTCTCCGGTAGAGAGCGGGTTGACCGGATCGGCCTCCACCACTTCAGGCCCGAAAAAGCGGGCCTTCAACTCGCGGGACGCGGAGAAATCACCGGCGGCAAGCACCACCCCGCGTCGGGCAGCAAGCGAATGGGTGCGTCCGTCAGGGCCCACCGCCTGCACACCGCCAATCCGGCCTGCTTCAGCCAGCCAGCCCGACATGCGCCAGCCGCATCGAATTTCAACCCCGAGCCGCTCACACTCCCGAACCAGACAGGCCCCGAACGCCGCTGAACTCGGCACCACATTGTGCATTCGCGGCACGCGGTGCGGCGGCTCCGGGCTCGGTCCAACAAACGATACGCCGAGCCGCTCCAGCCACGCGAGTGCATCGGGCACTTCGTCGACCAGAATCCGCCTGAGCGCCAGGTTATCGCCATCGCCCTTGCCCGCGTTAAAGCGTCCAAGGTCCTCGAAATGATGATCCGGATGATCCGAGATGCCCGCCTTGCGCTGCAGAGCCGTGCCGGCAGCGCTCAGTGACCCCACCGACCAGCCGGTGCTGCCTCGCACCTGGTCGCCTTTTTCGAGAACAAGCACACGACCACCCGCGCGCGCGGCTTCGATTGCAGCCGATAAACCGGCCCCCCCCGCTCCAACAACAATGACATCTACGAGTCCATCAGACGACATCTTGTCTCCCCTTTGCCGACGCCTCCGGGCGCAAGCGAAAGGAACGCGCCCCTAGATGACTCCCTGATCCCGAAGACGCTGAATTGTCTGTTCGTCGTAGCCGAGATCGGCGAGCACGTCGTGAGTATGCTCGCCCAGCGTCGGCCCCAGCCATTTCGTTCCACCCGGCGTGGCTGACAAGCGCGGCACGACCGCGGGAATGGCCAGTTTGGATCCGTCATCGAGTGTGGCGTGCTCGATCACGCCACGCGCCTGGTACTGTGGGTCGCTGACAATGTCCTCGATGCTGTAGATGCGACCGCTCGGTACATCAGCCCGTTCCATCACCGCGAGGGCGTCTTCCAGCGTAAGGCCGCGCGACCACGCCGCAATCGCCTCGTCGATCTCGGTCACCCTGAGGGCACGCCCCGCGTTATTGGCTAGCGCCGGATCATCAGCCAGATCAGGGCGACCAATCGCATTCATGAGGCGCTTGTAAATGGAATCACCGTTGCCGCCAATCACGATATGGCGCCCATCGGCGGTGGGGTATGTGTTGGACGGGACAATGCCGGTCAGGTTGGTACCGGTGCGCTCGCGAATCACGCCATAACGGTCGAACTCCGGCAGCGTGCTCTCCATCAGGTTGAACACCGATTCAAAGAGCGCCACATCGACCACCTGTCCTCGCCCTGTGGCATGACGCGACTGAAGCGCCGCCAGCGCGCCGATCACGGCATGCAGGGCCGAGATGGAATCGCCAATGGACAGGTTCATGCGCACCGGCGGGCGATCGGGAAACCCGGTGACATAGCGCATGCCCCCCATGGATTCCGCAATGGCACCGAACCCTGGCCGGTCGCGATAAGGACCCGTCTGCCCATAGCCTGACAGCCGCACCAGGATCAGACCCGGGTTGCTCGCCGATAACTGCTCATAGCTCAGCCCCCATTTCTCAAGCGCGCCCGGCCTGAAATTTTCAATGACGATATCGGCCTTCGCGGCCATCTCGCGCACGATCTGCTGGCCCTCGGGCTGTCGCATGTCAACGGTGACGGAACGCTTGTTGCGCGCCTGCACAAACCACCAGAGCGAGGTACCGGATGGGTCATCGGGATGGAGCTTGCGCCACTTGCGAAGCGGGTCGCCGCCTTCGACGCCAGGCTTTGCCGGCGGCTCAACCTTGATGACATCCGCCCCAAACTCGGCAAACAGCCGCGCTGCGAAAGGGCCTGCAATCAACTGGCCAAGTTCGAGAACCTTTAGGCCCTCGAGCGCCATCGGCCCGATGTGGGGTGGTGAGGACGTGGAATTCATGGCGTGAATTTTTTGAAAGTGATTTACTCGGAGACCGAACGCCGGTCGCGAAGCGCCTGCGCGATGGTGCCCGCATCGACATACTCGAGTTCGCTGCCCACCGGCACGCCGCGCGCCAGTCGCGTCACCGAGAGCCCGCGGGCCCGCATCATTTCGCCAATGGTGTGCGCGGTGGCCTCGCCCTCATGGGTGAAATTGGTGGCCAGAATAACCTCGCGCACCACACCGTCGGTGGCCCGCGCGATCAGCCGATCAAAGTGCAAATCGCGGGGCCCGACTCCCTCGATTGGCGACAGGCGCCCCATGAGCACGAAGTAGAGGCCGTTGTAGGCCATGGTCTGCTCGAGCATCAGCTGATCGGCTGGCGTTTCGACCACGCAGAGCTGTGACGGATCGCGGCGCGGTGAGGAACACGTCTCACAGAGCTCGGCCTCGCTGAAGGTGTTGCAGCGCGCGCAGTGGCGGATCTGGGCGAGCGCATCGGCGAGCGCACGCCCCAGCTGCTCGGCGCCCTCGCGGTCATGCTGGAGAAGGTAGAAAGCATGGCGCTGCGCCGAGCGCGGCCCGACCCCGGGCAGTCGCTTGAGTGCCGCCGTCAACCGGTCGAGCGCAGCCAGCCCCTTCATGACGTACCCAGTGTTGCCCTGGCGCTCAGAACGGCATCTTGAAGCCAGGGGGCAGCGGCAGACCGGCGGTGACCGACCCCATCCGCTCAGAAGCCGTCTGCTCAGCACGACGCAGCGCGTCGTTCAGCGCAGCCACCACCAGATCCTCGAGCATGTCGCGATCGTCGGCAAGCAAGCTGGGGTCGATGGTGAGTCGCCGCACTTCGTTGCGGCAATTGACCACTGCCTTCACCAGACCGGCGCCAGCCTGGCCTTCAACCTCGACCTCGGCAAGTTGTTCCTGCACCCGTTTGAGGTTGTCCTGCATCTGCTGGGCCTGTTTCATGAGGCCCGCCAGCTGTCCCTTCATCATCGATAAATCTCCTGCAAAAAGGGCTGCAACTCAGCCGGCGCCACCGGGAACCGGCACCACCGAGTCGGGAAGAATTCGCCCGCCCAGATCGCTGAGCAGCGACCGGACGAACGGATCGGATTCAAGGGACTCCCGCGCTGCCTCCAGGCGCTCGCCCCGCTCCTGCTCGACGACCCGCGCTGCGGTGACACCCGCCACAGCGCCGACCTCGACCTGCAGACGAACGGGCTGGCCAAAGTGTTGCGACAGCAGTTCCCGGACACGCGTGACGGTAGCCGCTTCGGCCAGCGGCCGGATCGGTACGCGAACTCGAAAACCGTCCTGGTCGACAGAAAGAAGCTCACTTTGCTGCAGGAACTGGCCCAGGAGGCCGGTGGCGGCCAGCCGACGGGCGAGCGCGGGCCAGTCACCGTCGAAGGCAACGGGCGATGTGTGCGCAGACGCACCCGCCGCGGACATGGCTGGCGCGGGCTCGGCGCCACGGGCGATGCTGGGGACGGCAGGAACCGGCTCGTCAGTGACCCGAGGGCCTTGGGGCGCACCGGCTCTGGAAGGCATGACCTCGGGAGACCCTGCGGGATGTCGCCGATCGCTCGCTTCGACCGGATCCGACGCCTCGCGCGCGACCCCGGGCGCGGTTGCGCCACGCACCGAACGAGAGCCTGTGGCTGCGCGAAGCGCCTGGAGCGCCTGCGTTCCGGTGGCTGTGCCCTGCGCGCGGGGCGCGCCACCCGATGGGTCGGAGGCCGAGCCGCCACCGCCGCCGCGCGCGGCAGGCGCCGGCGGCGACGCATCGTCCGTTTCCGGACGAAACGCCAGCAGCCGCAAGAGCGTCATGGAGAAACCGGCATGCGGATCGGGAGCGAGCGGCAGGTCGCGCCCGCCGTGAATCACGATCTGGTAATAGACCTGCACATCCTCGGCTGCAAACAGCATAGCGTGCCGCTCGCAGGCTTCACGACTGGCGTCATCGACCCGCACGCCTGCCTGGACCAGCGCCACACGGTGCAGCCGCAGCGCGAGCTCATCGAGCACGCGCTCAAATGACGCACCCGCCTCCGCGATGGCATCAGCAACCCCAACCAGGGCCGCGCCGTCTGCGCCAGCGAGCGCGTCAAAAATCGCGTCAATCCAGCCCTGGTCAACCGAACCCAGCATTTCGCCAACAGCGGCCTCGGCCACGCTACCGCCGCTGTAAGCAATTGCCTGGTCAAGCAGCGAAAGCGCATCGCGCATGCTGCCGCCGGCAGAGCGCCCAATCAGGGCGAGCGCTGGCGCATCGTAGGCGATGCGCTCGGCATCGAGCACGCCGGCCAGATGCGAGGCAATCGCAGCGGGCGTCATATTTTTGAGGTTGAACTGCAGACACCGTGACAACACAGTGACCGGAACCTTCTGCGGGTCGGTCGTGGCCAGAATGAACAGCACATGCGGCGGGGGCTCCTCCAGCGTCTTCAGCATGGCGTTGAACGCATGCGTGGACAGCATGTGCACTTCGTCGATCACGTAGACCTTGTAGCGGCCGGCGCTTGGCGAGTAGACCGCGTTTTCGAGCAGCTGAGTCATTTCGTCGACGCCGCGGTTCGACGCCGCGTCGAGCTCGATGTAATCGACAAACCGACCCGCATCAATGCCGCGACAGGCCGAGCACTGACCGCAAGGTCGGGCGGTCACGCCGGTCTCGCAATTGACCGCGCGCGCCAGGATTCGAGCGATGGTGGTCTTACCCACCCCCCGCGTGCCAGTCAGGAGGTAAGCGTGGTGCAGTCGACCGCTCGCGAGCGCGTGGGTGAGCGCGCGAACGACATGCTGCTGGCCGACGAGCGTTTCGAAGTCTCGTGGCCGCCACTTCCGGGCAAGCACCTGATGGGTCATGGGCGCATCAACTCGGGCTGCTTCGGTGGCCGGGCAACCATCCGGAAAAGGTTGGGATGGAAAGGTTTGCGGAGATGGGATGCGAACGGCGAGCCGCATCAGACCGTTGGGCGAGCCGGGACCCCGGCACTCACGGGAAATGGCTGTGGCTGCTTCCTTCCGGACCTGACCAGGTTGACCACACCGCAATGCGGGGGGGCCCGCCCGCAATCATTCTACTATCAGCAGCAACAGCCATAGTGCGCTGTGCTATGTTTATCGACCCCGCGTCACGCCGGCGCCCCAGGCCCGCCCGACGCAGCTTTCAGGAGTAACGATGAGCGGTATCAAGCAGGTTTCCGATGCGAGTTTCGATCAGGACGTGCTCAAGTCGGATGTACCGGTGTTGGTTGATTACTGGGCAGAGTGGTGCGGTCCCTGCCGCATGATCGCCCCGATTCTCGAAGAGGTCAGCCGTGACTACACCGGCAAAGTTCAGGTGGCCAAGCTAAATGTTGATGACAACCAGTCAATCGCGCAGCGGTTCGGTGTGCGGGGCATTCCTACACTGATGCTGTTTCGCAACGGCGCGGTCATCGGCACCTCGGTTGGCGCGCTCTCGAAGTCTCAGCTCACGCTGTTTCTGGACAGCCATCTCTGATTCGTTGTACAGTTTGAAAGATTGACGGAAGGTGAACCCTTCCGTCATGCCTCTGTTTCCAGGTCGCTAGTCGACCGCGCGGGTTCGCCACAGGCGACAAGCGCACTGGAAGTCTCGACCCCGCTCATCCGCTTTTTCCTGGTGACCCCAGGGTCCGCGCGGGCGTCGACCACCCCCTGAATCACTGCCTGCTGCTCGCCTCTACCCGCGCCTTCTGCGCCGTCATCACCCGCCACCGCTGATTGTCGGCCCCGTCACCCGATCCCGAGCTTTCCATCCATGCACCTCTCCGAACTCAAAGCGCTCCATGTCTCGCAGCTGATCGAGATGGCCACCGGCCTCGACATCGAGAATCCTCAGCGCATGCGCAAGCAGGAGCTGATGTTTGCGATTCTCAAGCGCAAGGCCAAGACGGGGGAAACCATCTTCGGTGACGGTGTGCTGGAAGTTCTCCCGGACGGCTTCGGCTTTCTGCGAACCCCCGAAACCTCCTACCTCGCCAGCACCGACGACATCTACATCTCGCCCTCGCAGATCCGCCGTTTCAATCTGCACACCGGCGACTCCATCGAAGGTGAAGTCCGCACCCCAAAAGACGGCGAGCGCTACTTCGCGCTGGTGAAAGTTGACAAGATCAACGACCAGCCGCCCGAGGCGTCGAAGAACAAGATCCTGTTCGAAAACCTCACCCCGCTTCATCCGAATAAGCCCATGGTGCTCGAGCGCGAAATTCGCGCAGAGGAAAACATCACCGGCCGGATCATCGACATGATCGCGCCCATCGGCAAGGGCCAGCGCGGGCTGATCGTGGCGCCGCCCAAGGCGGGCAAAACAGTGCTGATGCAGCACATCGCGCACGCGATCACCACCAATCACCCTGACGTCACGCTCATCGTTCTACTGATTGACGAGCGCCCGGAGGAGGTGACCGAGATGAGCCGCTCGGTCCGCGGTGAGGTGGTCGCCTCCACCTTCGACGAACCCGCCACGCGCCACGTGCAGGTGGCCGAGATGGTGATCGAAAAGGCCAAGCGGCTGGTCGAACACAAACGCGATGTGGTGATCCTGCTCGACTCCATCACCCGCCTCGCGCGCGCCTACAACACCGTGGTACCGGCCTCGGGCAAGGTGCTGACGGGTGGCGTCGACGCCAACGCGCTGCAGCGGCCCAAACGGTTCTTTGGCGCTGCGCGCAATATCGAGGAAGGCGGGTCGCTCACCATCATTGCCACGGCGCTGATTGATACCGGCAGCCGCATGGACGAAGTGATCTACGAAGAGTTCAAGGGTACCGGTAACCTGGAGCTACACCTGAACCGCCGCATGTCGGAGAAACGGGTATATCCGGCGATTGAAATCAACCGCTCGGGCACGCGGCGCGAAGAACTGCTCATCAAGCCCGATCTGCTTCAGAAAATCTGGATTCTGCGCAAGCTCCTGCACGACATGGACGACCTCGAAGCCATGGAGTTCCTGCTCGACAAGATGCGCCAGACCAAGAGCAACCAGGAATTTTTCGACCTGATGAAACGGGGCGGTTGACCGCCCGGCCCGTCACCGGGTCTCAGTGTTTTCCCTCATTCGCTGGCGGGGTCAGGCCTACCCGGCCTACACTCCCTCCAATAAGCGCGTCCCGAAGCAGGCGCGTATTCACCAGAGGGAGGA
>JAGWXN010000432.1 GCA_018969885.1 Betaproteobacteria bacterium
GCTGCCACGGATGGCATTCATGATGGCCTGGTACTCGGTGGCGCGCACGCTGGAGTGAAGCCCCTCGTCCGTGGCGGGCAGCGATCCGGGCTGCGTATCACCGCCCATCATCGAATGACCGCGCATCGGAGCGGCGGCTGTGCCCCCAATGGGCGCATAAGCCGGCACCGGCTGTACCAACGCGGGCGCTTCCGCGCCGTACAGCCCCGCCGCGAACCCGTCGGTCGCGAGGTCATCAAACACCAGATGTTCAATCTCAACGATCCCACCTGTGCAGAGCACAAGCGCTCGCTGCATGACGTTCTCCAGTTCGCGAACATTGCCGGGCCAACGGTAGGCGAGCAGCGCCTCGCCAGCGGGCCTTGAGAGCAGCGGTGGCTGCGCGCCGTGCGAATGCTTTACCAGAAAGAGCGCTGCGAGCGGAAGGATGTCGCCCGGCCGATCGGCCAACGCAGGAATCGTCAGGCGAAACGCGCTCACCCGAAAATAGAGATCCTCGCGGAACTCGCGTGCGGCGATACCTGCGCGCAGATCGCGGTTGGTCGCTGCCACCAGGCGGAAGTCGAGCTTCACCGTATGGTTACTGCCCAGACGGGTCAGTTCACGCTCCTGAATCACGCGTAGCAGTTTCGACTGAAGGGGGTACGGCATTTCGCCAATCTCGTCGAGAAAGAGCGTGCCACCGTTCGCCTGCTCAAACAAACCAGTACGGCTCTGCGCGGCACCGGTAAACGAGCCCTTCTCATGACCGAACAGAATGCTTTCAATCAGTGACTCGGGCAGCGTGGCGCAGTTGAGCGCCACAAACGGCGCTTTGCTCCGCGGCGACGACTCATGCAGCACGCGCGCCATCACCTCTTTACCCACCCCGGTGGGCCCCGAGATCAGCACCGAGATGTCCGAACGCGCGACACGCTGCGCGAGCGCAAGCAGCGTCTGACTGTTCGGGTCGGTGAAGACATAGGTCTTTTCGCGGCTATCAACGCTGGGCGTGGCTACAGCGCGGGGCCGCTGCTTCCAGGTAGCGATCGAAAAATCATCGGCCGGGATGACATTGTCCGCACCGTCGCGCATCGCCTGAACGGCGAGTTCGAAGCGGTCGCGGTCGATGCGCGCAATCAGCGCAGGCCGCTTGCCGAGTTGGGCGAAACGCTTACGCAGCTCGGCGATCACTGCCGTGTCGTCAACCGGGCGAACCACGACCCGGTCGACCGACGGCGCGAGCGTCACGGCCTCGGCGATATTACGCACTGGAAGCGGCCGCAAACCGGCCTCGATCAGGCGTTCCCTTTCGATTTCGCCCAGTCTTTCAACCAGGTCGAACCAGACAATGCTTGCAGACTGTTCAGACATCGATACCACCCGCGTCCTGAATTGGTTTTCCCAAGGACGGAATAGCAATCGACGTGCCAGCCGACAAACATCAATATAAACAGATAGTTAGAATAGTACGAAGGGGGGAGCCGGGAATCCGACAACCCTCTAAGCTCGGGCGGCGAAAAGACGACAGGGATGCCCATCGGCCTGCATCACCTCACGCGAAGGCAGCACCCGGCTTTTGAACCCGAATCCGCGGCATAGGTAGGGAACTGCCGGATCCCAGGACACCGCAAAATGTTGGCATCGACGGCAATCGGGCTGGCCGGCCAAACCGCCGGCCACCGGGCCGACCCCGGCCGCCGCCGCCTCACTCACGCCGCGAGACGGTTGTATGCCCTGCACCCTACTCACCGGAGAGATCGGCGCTATGCCAGACCCGAATGACCGGGGCGACGAAGCCGCAGACGGATCGTCGGCTACAAAATAATCAATTCGACTTCGCGGCATGCTCCTGCTCCGCTGCAAACCGGAGGCGATATCCCCCGACATGTTCGTTTTCCGGCAGTTCAGAACCCGGCGGAAAACGCCGGCATTCTCCGCCCATGTCATAGAAGTCGTCATGAACCAGGCAGTCGGCCTTGATCAGGGGCCACACCCTGTCGCGAAGGAAGTCCTGATCGATCCAACGCCACTTGGGTTCATGATTCTCGTAGTACTCGACCGCCTGATCGCTCAGGCGCGGAAGAAGCCCCGCCACCCCGCCCCACATCCCGGCCATGATCAGCTCGGCATGCTCGGGGTGGTCCCGCATCACATGAAATTTCCGTCCCGACGATAGCCACTCTTCAACCGCTGCGTGTTCCCTGTCGTTGACCACTGCATCGCAGTCGCGGCAGAGAAAGCGTTCTACGCGTGGATCGTCGGCGGCAAGAAACCGCCAGAAAAGTTTCAGATGGGTGCGGGCGTCGGATGCCACCGGAATCACCCGCGCGCCGTAATCAACCAGTGCCTGAACAATCTCGGCTGGAACCGTTTCGTCTACATAAAACCGAGCGCTCCACCCTGGATACACCAGCGGCACTTTCTTCGCATTGAGCACTGCGTTGTAGGTGTACTTAGGGTTGTCACCCCACAGGCTGAAACAGATTACATTTCGCTCCGGTGCCTCGGCATCATTCGGCCTGAACGGCGGCACGGTCAGCGGCCAGCCGGACCGAAGCGACCGCGCATGCTCGTCGGTCAATCGCTGCCCGGCGAGCGTGTCTTTGGCTTCCAGCAAGGCCTGCCCATGCGGTAGCGCGCCCTCTGGATCACTACGTTCAAGCATGAGCTTGAGCATGTTCACGTGCCAGTCGTGCCCGCGCTGCGCCTGACATTCCCGCATCACGGACAGCGCCTCATCAAACCGCTTCA
>JAGWXN010000433.1 GCA_018969885.1 Betaproteobacteria bacterium
ATGGCGATGGGATCCATGACCGCACCGGAAAGAATATGGGCGCCAACCTCGGACCCTTTTTCCAGCACGCACACGCCCAGCTCGCGCCCTGCTTCAGCGGCGAGCTGCTTTAAGCGGATCGCGGCCGACAGGCCAGCGGGCCCGCCTCCGACGATCACCACGTCGTATTCCATCGCGTCGCGTTCGACTTGCATGAGACCTCCGGAGCCGGGGAGAACCGCTCTGATCGGCGGCTGTCGGCCAAACCCGGATTGTCGCGGAAAGGCCGACCAGGGCGCAAACCGGGAATCGATTACCATCGCCGCTCGCCATGTTTCGGCAGCAAATCGATCGGAGATTTTCAATGGCAACGACGTTCGACCTGGGTGGCCGGATTGCACTGGTCACCGGCGCCTCCAGCGGGCTCGGCACACGCTTTGCGCGGATGCTGGCCGACAACGGCGCGCATGTGGTGCTTGCCGCCCGCCGGATCGAACGGCTGCAGGCCTTGCGCAACGAAATCGTCGCGGCCGGCGGCCATGCCACAGCGGTGGCCCTGGATGTCACCGACGTCGGATCGATTCGGGCTGCGGTTGCGCAGGCCGAGGAGGAAGCCGGCCCGATCGACATCCTGATCAATAACTCGGGCGTGAGCACGACCCAGCGGATCGTTGACGTCACGCCCGAGGACTATGATTTCGTGCTGAACACCAATACCCGCGGCGCGTTTTTCGTGGCGCAGGAGGTGGGCAAACGAATGATCGAGCGCGCTCGTACGCAACCCGGTCGGCCGGCGCGCATCATCAACGTGGCGTCACTGGCGGCGCTCAAGGTGCTGCCCATGATTGGCATCTATTGCATCAGCAAGGCGGCTGTCACCCAGATGACGCGCGCCATGGCGATCGAATGGGGCCGCTACGGCATCAATGTGAATGCGATCTGCCCGGGCTACATCAGCACCGAGTTGAATGAACACCACTGGGATACCGAAGGCGGTAAGAAACTCATTGCGATGACCCCGCGCAAACGCCTCGGTCAGCCCGAGGACCTCGATGGCATCGTGCTGTTGCTCGCCTCCGAACGTTCAGGTTTTGTGAACGGTTCGGTGATCAATGTGGATGATGGGTTCTCGCTCTGAGGCGCCTCAGAGCGGATCGCGCTCGCTGCCTGCCGAGCGGCGCAGCCGTCTCACCGCGAGCGCCACAAACACCACGACCGGCGCTACTGCAATGCCGCTTGCCAGGTCGGGGTTGATATTGAGCCCCAGCGTTTCCATGCCCTTGAAAACATAGCCCAGTACGGCGATTGCGTAATAACTGATCGCCACCACCGACAGGCCTTCAACGGTCTGCTGCAGCCGAAGCTGAAGCTTGGCGCGGCGGTTCATGGCGCCGAGGAGTAACTGGTTCTGCGCCTCGCGTTCGATTTCCACCCGCGTGCGCAGCAAGTTGCTCGCGCGGTCGATACGTTCGGCCGCGGCGGCGAGTCTGCGGTCTACGCTTTCGCAGAAGGCCATGGCCGGAGTGAAGCGGCGCTCGAGAAATTCAGTGACGGTTTCCAGGCCCGAGACGCGCTGCTCGCGGAGGTCTGCCAACCGCTGCCGGACAAGCGCATGGTAGGCGCGCGAGGCGCCGGTGCGAAACCCTGTTTCGGAGGCGATTCGCTCAGCCAGCGCGGCCAGGCGGGTAACCTCGTTGAGCATCTCGGGTTCTTCTTCGGCAGGTGCCGATTCGAGCCGACTGACCAGCGTGCCGAGCCCGCGCTCGAGTTCATTCAGCTCGGCGGCCGCGCCGCGCGCCACGGGGAAGCCCAGCATGGCCATCATGCGGTAGACCTCGAGCTCGAGCAGCCGCTGCAGGTGCCGACCCGCCAGCGAGGTATTCATCGACCGGTTGATGAGCATGAAGCGGGTGTAGCCGTTCGGGTCGAGATGCAAGTCGGTGTAGAGCACAGCCGCGCCATCGGTGATGTCAGCGCCAATCAGGTCAGACGCGCCGAGCGCCGCCGCGACCCGATCGCGGTGCGCCCACTGCGGACCATCGGGCACCAGCGCCACATGAACCGCCGCCACCAGCTGCCCCTCGACACCGGCGAGCCAGCCAGCGGGTAGTGCGTCGATCGCGGGCTCGCCGAAGGGGTCGTCGGCCCGCATGAGGTTTCGGTAGACGGTGTAGTCGTCAAACTCACCGTGCCGCTCCCACTTGAGCCTGAAGCGGGCGAAGTCGCCGAAAAAATGGCTCTGGCCCTCGCCCGGCGGCGCAACACCATACTGGAGGCAGAGATCGCGCAGCGCGGCGGGGCTGGTTGCCACGCCCGCCGGACGCAGTAGGGCCAGGTGCGATACCAGGCAAGGCGACGACGCGCGGGGCCTGGGCCGCGCGTGAATCTCGTTATGGAGCGCGATGCGTTCGGGGTGAGGGATCATCGCGCGGCTCCGTCAGTGCCGCAAACGCGGCAGGATGCAAGGAGGGACGTGGTTGGGCGATACGGGACAGCCCGGCTCGGCCTCAGGACAGCGCGCCCGTATCAAGCCGGCAGCCGGTGCGGGTGACGATTTCGTCGCGCGTGACCCCCGGCGCAAGCTCGGCCACGCGAAGGCCCTGAGGGGTGACATCAAGCACACCGAGATCGGTGATCACCCGATCGACTACACCCAGGCCAGTGAGTGGCAGCGAGCACTTCTCGAGAATCTTCAATTCTTCGGTGCCGTCTTTCTTGCGCGCCGTGTGCTCCATCAGCACGATGACCCG
>JAGWXN010000434.1 GCA_018969885.1 Betaproteobacteria bacterium
CGATCAGCGTTCGCCTGCCAACACAGATATTCATTGGAAACACTCCTTTAGATGGGGCGATGGACATACCACCTCGAACGACGCAGCGTTGCTCAGTTGCCGGTGGCGGTGATTGAGTTCACCGCCGCTCAATTCCGGCCGTGTCGATCACCCGAGACCACTGGGCGATTTCACTGGCCACCATGTCACGCATCTCGCCAGGCGTGCTACCCCGGACCTGCCCGCCGATCTGCTCGAGCTTCGCCCGCACTTCTGACACGTTGAGCGCCTCCTGCACCGCGGCATTCAGCTTTGCCACAACCGGTGCAGGCACACCGGCGGTTGTGGCAATACCCAGCCAGGAGTTCACCTGATACCCGGGGACCCCACTCTCGGCTACGGTGGGCACATCCGGCATCCCCGGCCAGCGCGACGACCCGGTAACCGCTACCGCCCTGAACGTTCCCGCTTTGACATGCGCGAGAACAGCGGTGCCCGGCGATACGATGAAATCGATCTCTTTACCGAGCAGCGCGGTAACTGCCGTTGAGTCGCCCTTATAGGGCACGTAAAGGAGCTTTGCGTTGATCACGCTTGCCAGTAACTCGCCCACCAGATGCTGAGTCGCCCCGGGCCCCGCTGCCCCGTAACTGACGCCGTCACGCTTCAGCCTCGCAGCGGTAATGAGATCTTTCAACGATTGATACTGACCCGCCGCATGCGTGCTGAGAATGAATGGAAAGATCGTGATCGTCGAGATCATTTCGAAGCTCTCGACACTGCGATACGGCAGGGACTTGTACATGGCGCCGGCCACCGCATGCCCGCCTGTGACAAGCATGAGGGTGTAGCCGTCAGCGGGCGCGCGGGCAACGAAATCGCTCGCAATCGTGCCGCCTGCGCCGGGCTTGGCTTCGACCACCACAGGCTTGCCAAATTGCCGGAACAGTTCATGCCCAATCAGCCTTGCCACGGTGTCAGCATTTCCCCCCGGCGGAAAACCCTGGACGATCCGAATCGGCCGACTTGGGTACTCGTCAGTTGTCTGAGCATTCACGCCTGGTCCTGCGCAGGCAAGGATCACGGTCGACAGGGCTGCTGCGAGTCGCTTCATCATGGTCCCCTCATTTCTGATCATTGACCTAACATCGCGTTCAAGCCGAGGGCGGGCGTTCGGCAGAAGGATCGCCCACATTAATGGCAGACAGTCGCCCCGCGTCATCGTGCTTGCCAGCGAGGCTCCCGCGGTCAGCGAGCGCCCGGAGCGATTCGGTCGATGACCGCAGTGCACGCTCTGCGATTTCTCCCGTCAGCGCCAAGGCCTGAATCAACTCCTCTGACTTGGCCAGTTCGCGACGATCATCACCGCTCAAAATGGCACGTACCCGCGACTGCGGTCGATCAAAGCCAGCGACCAGCCTCAGGGCGGGGATGCCGTGCTTTGCGAAATTTGCGTGATCCGAGTTCGGCATGAGGGGTAGCCAGACACCGAGATCGAGACCGGCTTGCGCAGCGCATGCCCTGAGGAAGGGTTCGAGCGCGGGAAAACCGCTGGTGAGCGCTGTCAGCTTCTCATCACCGGCGATGGTATCAAGATTGATATTGAGCCGGATCTGGCTTCGCTCCTTGGTCGAGAGCGAGTCAAGGTAGTGCGCCGAGCCCGCCAAGGCCCATTCTTCAGCGTTGAACAGGGCAACACGAAGGCTTGCTGTGTCAGGTCCAACGTGCGCGGCGAGCGCCCGGGCTGCGGCGATCGCCACCGCGGTTCCGCTCGCGTTATCCAGCGCACTTTCCGCAAGCGGGTGGCCGTCGATGTGCGCGCTGATCACAATCCATTCATCGCGTCCGCCGCGAAGCTCGGCGATAGCAATGCCTGCTGTGGCATTGCGCTCTTCTTCACCAATCAGGATAAGGCGCACATCCGGCGCGCCTGCGTTGATCAGTTCGCGCAACTGCGCCCCTGTTCGGGCATCGATATAAGCGGCGGGGATCCCGGGCGTATCAGGCGCTCGCCCAGAGGAACCCGACATCAGCCCACCGCCTGACCACGGATTCGCGATCAGAAAGCCTGCAGCACCCGCTGCCCGCGCAGCGTCGTATTTTCTGCGGCGATGAACATGCTCAGGCGAGAACGGGTATTCATGCTCGACCAGCACGATCGCGCCTCGGAGCCGGTCCGCCATCCGCGAAAAATCTTCGGGCCGACCGGCGCCCAGGTCGACAACCGGCGCAACCAACCCCTGAGGTCCGGTGCTCGCAGAACGAAGGAGCGGCATGCAGCGCCAGCGTCGGTCAGGGTGAGCCTCACTCGCAAGACTCGCTCGCGAAAGGCTCCAACCAGGGAACGGAATTTCCAGACGGCGCGCGCCGCCGAGCGAGCCCATCGCATCGCGAAGACGCGCCACCGCCCAGTCAACGGCGAGGCTGTCACCGCCACCGCCTGCCAGGCGGCCACCGAAGTCGCAGAGCGCGTTGAAGTCTTCCCAGAGCGTGGAATCGTTAAGAGCCCGCTCGCGCCAGGGGGTGATGTCTGAACTCACTGGCTGCCCTTGATGTCGGCACGCGCCACCAGATCCTGCCATCGCGCAAAGTCTTCCTCGAGCAATTTTGCAAAGTGCTCGCGCGCGGCTGTCTGCGGCAGACTGATGCCCGAGGCGGCAATCCGCTGCGCAAACGCTGGCGAGGCCACGATTTTAACCAGGCTCTGCTCAAGGCGCTGCACGCGATCCACGGGGGCGCCCGAAGGCA
>JAGWXN010000038.1 GCA_018969885.1 Betaproteobacteria bacterium
ACGCCCTCCATGAATCTGTCGCGCCTGTTCATTCTGCGGCCGGTAGCGACCACGCTGCTGATGGTGGCCGTATTGATCGCGGGCGCCCTGGCCTGGCGAATGCTGCCGGTCTCTGCGCTACCCGAGGTGGACTTCCCCACCATCCAGGTCACCACGCTCCACCCCGGCGCCGGCCCCGATGTGATGACCTCCTCGGTCACCGCGCCGCTTGAGCGCCAGTTCGGCCAGATGCCCGGCCTCGCCCAGATGTCATCCATCAGTTCGGGCGGGGCCTCGGTCATCACGCTCCGGTTCCTGCTCAACCTGCCGCTCGAAGTGGCTGAGCAGCAGGTGCAGGCGGCGATCAACGCCGCGAGCAACCTGCTCCCCACCGACCTCCCCATGCCGCCGATTTACCGCAAGTTCAATCCGGCCGACGCGCCTATCCTGACGCTTGCGCTCAGTTCGCCGTCCCTCGCACCCATCCGACTCAACGATCTGGTGGAAAACCGGCTTGCGCCCAAGCTGTCGCAGGTGGCGGGGGTGGGCGTGGTGTCGATTTCCGGGGGCTTGCGGCCTGCCATTCGAATCCAGATCAATCCGAATGCGCTCGCCGCGGCAAAACTGTCGTCGGATGATATTCGTGCTGCAATTGCGGCGGCCAATGTCAACCAGCCCAAGGGAAGCTTCGACGGCCCTGCCCAGGCCTCCACCATCGACGCGAACGATCAGATCCGTTCAGCGCCGGAATACTCACGGCTGATCCTCGCCTGGCGAAACGGCAATGCGCTACGACTGGGCGATGTTGCCGATGTGGTGGAAGACGCAGAGAACATCCGGCTGGCGGCATGGGCCGACCGCACCCCAGCGGTGATTCTCAATATTCATCGCCAGCCGGGCGCGAATGTGATTGAGACCGTTGACCGGGTTCGCGCGCTCCTGCCCCGACTGCAATCCACGCTCCCCGCTTCCACCGATCTGCAGATTCTCACCGACCGCACCGTCACGATTCGTGCTTCGGTGCGCGACACGCTGGGCGAGTTGCTGCTTGCTGTTGGGCTGGTGGTCGCCGTGATCTTTGTTTTCCTCCGTAGTGCGACCGCCACCATGATTCCGAGCGTGGCGGTGCCGCTGTCTCTGGTTGGCACCTTCGCAGTCATGCATCTCACCGGCTTTTCGGTCAATACGCTTACCCTGATGGCGCTCACCATCGCAACGGGGTTCGTGGTCGACGATGCCATCGTCATGATCGAAAACATCGCACGCCATGTGGAACGCGGCATGGCGCCGCTTGCGGCCGCGCTTCAGGGCGCACGCGAGATCGGCTTCACCATCATTTCGCTCACCGTGTCCCTCATCGCCGTACTGATCCCACTCCTCTTCATGGGTGATGTGGTGGGCCGACTATTCCATGAATTTGCGATCACGCTCGCAGTCGCCATTCTCATTTCGGCAGTGGTATCGCTCACCCTCACGCCCATGCTCTGCGCGCGGCTCCTGCGTGCCAGCCACGAAAGCGACCACAGCGCGCTTTACCGGGTCACCGGACGATTCTTCGACGCACTGATTGCCGGCTACGGTCGTCTGCTTGACCGTGTGCTCGCGCACCGCACCCTTACGCTCGCTGTTTTTGTGGCGACCGTAGCCGCCACGGGTGCGCTGTATTTTGCGGTACCCAAGGGCTTTTTCCCGGTGCAGGACACCGGACTCCTGCAGGCCACCACCGAGGCCACGCAGGCTACATCGTTTTCAGCCATGGCCGAGCGTCAGCGGCAACTCGCCGAGATCGTGCTCGCCGACCCGGCAGTTCAAAGCCTGTCCTCGTTCATCGGTATCGACGGTGCCAACACCACACTCAACACCGGCCGGATGCTGATCAGCCTCAAGCCGAGGCAAGACCGGAGCGGCGCCTCGGTGGGCGACATCATCCGACGGATCACGGACGCGAGCCGCGCAGTCGCTGGCGTAACGCTTTATCTTCAGCCGGTTCAGGACCTGACGACCGAGGAGCGGGTATCACGTACCCAGTACCAGTTGCTGATGTCCTCGCCCGATGACTCGGCGCTTCGCGCCGGCGCGCAAAAACTCCTCGAACGTCTTCAGGCGCGACGCGAACTCGCGGATGTGGCCACCGACCTGCTGGACCGGGGCCTGCGCGCTTATGTGGAGATTGACCGGGCAGCCGCCGCTCGCCTCGGAGTGAGCGTGGCAGGCATCGATAGCGCGCTTTATAACGCCTTCGGTCAGCGCCTGATCTCCACCATGTTCACGCAGTCGAATCAGTATCGCGTCGTGATCGAGGTGGCGCCGCGTCATCGTGTGGGACTCGAAGCGCTTTCGCAGCTCCAGGTTGCTTCCACTGCCGGCGCGCCCGTGCCGCTGTCAGCGGTCGCCCGAATTGTCGAGCGCCCGGGGCTGCTCGCGATCAACCATGTCGGCCAGTTCCCGGCCGTGACCGTGTCATTCAATACGGCGCCGGGGGTCTCGCTCGGCGCAGCAGTGGGCGCGATTCGCGAGGAGATCGCCCGTGCAGAGTTACCAGCCAGCATTGAAACCGGTTTCCAGGGCGCCGCACTTGCCTTCCAGGCATCGCTCTCCGACACGCTGTGGCTGATTCTCGCCGCGATCATCACGATGTACATCGTGCTCGGTGTGCTCTACGAGAGTTTCATTCATCCGGTGACGATTCTGTCGACCCTGCCTTCCGCTGCGCTGGGCGCACTCGCAGCGCTGCTCATGACCCAACTCGACCTGGACATCATCGCGGTGATCGGCATCATTCTGCTGATCGGAATCGTCAAGAAAAACGCGATCATGATGATCGACTTCGCGCTGGAGGCCGAGCGCGAGGAGGGGCTATCGCCGCACGATGCGATCCGCCAGGCGTGTCTGCTGCGCTTTCGGCCCATTCTCATGACCACGCTGGCAGCACTCCTTGGCGCGCTCCCGCTCATGCTGGGCGACGGCTGGGGCAGCGAACTGCGCCACCCGCTGGGCGTCACCATGGTGGGCGGCCTGATCGTGAGTCAGCTTCTGACGCTCTTCACCACGCCGGTCATCTATCTTGAGTTCGCCTCGTTCGCTGCGCCCGGCGCCACCCCTGACAAGGCGCAGGGTTAACCATGTTTTCCCCCGCCAATCCGTTCGCGCTCTTCATTCATCGACCGGTGGCCACCACGCTGCTCACCATCGGCATTGCGCTGGCTGGATGGCTGGCCTGGTTGTCACTACCCATCGCGCCGCTACCGCGAGTGGACTTTCCCACCATCTCGGTCTCGGCATCCCTGCCTGGCGCAAGCCCCGAGACCATGGCGCGGAGCGTGGCCGCGCCCCTTGAGCGCACGCTGGGTGCGATTGCCGGCGTCACCGAAATCACCTCAAGTTCCTCCCTGGGCAGCACCCGGGTGACGGTGCAGTTCGAACTCAAGCGCGATATCAACGCCGCCGCACGCGAGGTCCAGGCGGCGATCAACGCCGCGCGCACGCTGCTCCCCACCGATATGCCGTCGAATCCGTCTTACCGGAAGGTCAACCCGGCAGATGCGCCGATCATGATTCTCGCGCTCACCTCGGCCACCCTGTCGCGCGGGCAGATGTATGACGCGGCATCCACGGTACTCGCGCAGCGTCTCGCCCAGGTCGACGGCATCGGCAATGTGGTGATCGGGGGTGGTGCGCTGCCGGCAGTGCGCATCCAGGCGGACCCCAACCGCCTGGCTGCCACCGGCCTATCGCTTGAGGACATCCGGCTGACGGTGATCGCCGCCAATGGCAACCGTCCCAAGGGCATGATCGAGGATGCCACTCGCCAGTGGCAGGTCGACGCCAACGATCAGGCCAAGACCGCAGCCGACTATGCGCCGCTGATCGTGCGCTGGCGGGGCGGCAACGCAGTGCGCCTTCAGGACGTGGCAGGCGTCACCGACTCGGTGCAGGACCTGCGCAACTACGGTGTGGCCGATGGCCGGCCCGCCGTGGTGCTCATGCTCTACAAGCAGCCCGATGCCAACATCATCGAGGCGGTGGATCGGGTGCGCGCGTTGATTCCGTGGCTACAGGCCTCGATCCCTGCCGCGATCGACCTCAAGGTGGTCTCCGATCGTTCGCCCACTATCCGCGCCTCGCTTCGCGAGATGCAGCGCACCCTGATGATTTCGATCGCACTGGTGTTCGTGGTGGTGTTTCTGTTCCTGAGAAGCCTTCGCGCAACGATCATTCCCAGCATCGCGGTCCCGGTATCGCTCGCTGGCACCTTCGTGATCATGCAGTGGGCAGGGCTCAGCCTCAACAACATCTCGCTGATGGCACTGATCGTGGCCACCGGCTTTGTGGTGGATGACGCCATCGTGGTGCTCGAGAACATCGCCCGGCAAATCGAGCGGGGCCGAAGCGTCCTCGAGGCAAGCCTCGTGGGCGTGAGGGAGGTCGCCTTTACCGTGGTCTCGATCAGCGTCTCGCTGGTCGCAGTCTTCATCCCGATTTTGCTGATGGGCGGCATCATCGGCCGGCTGTTTCGCGAATTCGCAATCGTGATGACGGCGGCTATCTTCGTTTCGATGCTGATCTCGCTCAGCACCACCCCCATGATGTGCGCGATTCTGCTCAAGCCCCGCCCTCCCCGGCGCCCGCGGGGCCGGCTCGCGCGGTGGCTGCGTCTGCCGGTGACGCTCGCAGTGCGGAGCTATCACCGGTCGCTTGCCTGGGCGCTGCGCTACCAACCCCTGGTGCTCGCCGCGCTTGTGGGCGTCATCGCTTTCAACATTCACCTTTATTCCACCATCTCCAAGGGCTTCTTCCCGCAGCAGGACACCGGCCGGATCGTTGGCTTTATCCGCGCCGACCAGGCCTCCTCGTTTCAGGCCATGCAGAGCCGGCTTGATCGCTTCATCGAGATTGTCCGCGCCGACCCGGCGGTGGAGTCGGTCACAGGTTTCACAGGCGGCGGCACACGCAACTCGGCGCAGATGTTCATTGCCCTGAAACCGCTCGCCGAGCGTCAGGTGTCGGCCGACCGCGTCGTGGCGAGGCTTCGTGGGCGCCTGGCTCGCGAACCCGGTGCCACGCTTTTCATGGTGCCGGTTCAGGACATCCGGGTCGGCGGCCGTCAGGCTAGCTCCCAGTATCAGTTCACGCTACAGGCCGATGAGCTCGAAGTGCTTCGCGAGTGGGAGCCCCGGGTCCGCCGCGCCTTTGGCCGGCTACCTGAGCTGGTGGACATTGACAGCGACGTACAGGATCGGGGCCGACAGACCGCGCTGGTACTCGATCGCGATGCGATCGCACGTCTGGGTCTGTCGGTTCGCGCAATCGATGCCACGCTTAACAATGCCTTCGGTCAGCGCCAGGTGGGGGTGATCTACAACCCGCTCAACCAGTATCGCGTAGTGCTGGAACTTGCGCCTGAATTTACGCAGAGCCCGGAGACCCTCAAGTCACTGATCTTCATTTCGAGCACCGGCGAGCGGATTCCGCTTACCGATTTCGCCCGGATCGAAGAATCGGCCGCACCGCTGTCGGTGTCGCATCAGTCGGGTACGCCGGCATCAACCATCAGCTTCAATCTCGCACCGGGGGTGTCGCTGTCGCAGGCGAATGAAGCGATTCGCGACGCCATGCTCACCCTGGGCGCACCCGCCTCGATCCGCGGCACCCTGCAGGGGACCGCGCGTGCGTTTGCCCAATCGCTCGACAATCAGCCGGTGCTGATTCTGGCCGCGATCATCGCCATCTATCTGGTGCTCGGCATTCTGTATGAAAGCTTCATCCATCCGATCACGATCCTCTCGACGCTACCCTCGGCTGGTGTGGGCGCGCTGCTCGCCCTGAAATGGTTCAATACCGAGTTCTCTGTGATCGCGCTGATCGGCGTCATTCTGCTGATCGGCATCGTGAAGAAAAACGCCATCATCATGATCGACTTCGCCATCTCGCGGCAGCGCCGCTCGCACCTGGGCCCAGGCGCCGCCATGTATGCGGCCGCCCGCACACGACTGCGGCCCATCATGATGACCACGGCAGCCGCGCTTTGCGGCGCCATTCCGCTCGCCATCGGCACGGGCGACGGTGCGGAACTCAGGCAGCCGCTGGGCATTTCAGTGCTGGGCGGGCTGGTGCTGAGCCAGGTGCTCACGCTCTACACCACGCCCGTGGTGTACGTGGGCATCGATCGGCTGCGTATCGCTGCCGGCCGCTTTGCCGCACACATGGCCGCACGCATGGCGGCCATGCGGCCGAGCGCCCGCCCTCGTGCCCCGGAGCCCAGCGCGGCGGAGAAGCCTCATGCGTTGTGATCACACAAACGACCACCGCGTGTTTCAGGTGACAGTCACCCGTCGTCTGCGCGTGACGCGCGGGGCGTTAGTCCTGCTCGCCCTGGGTTGCCTGGCAGGCTGTGGGCTCACCACGCCCCCGCCCCTCAGCGCCCCGCACCCGCTTCGTGAATTGCCTGCAGATTTCCGGCATGCGGCACTACTCAAGCCTGCGGCGGATCGCGTCGCCGTTGCGCGCAACTGGTGGACCCTCTACGGAGACGATGCGCTCAACGCGCTCCAGCAGCGGCTCCCCGACGGTAACCAGAATCTGGCTGCCAGCGTCGCCCAGGTGCGGATCGCGCAGGCCGCTATCGATGCCAGCCGGGCAGCGCTCTTCCCTGGTGCGGGCGTCGGCCTCTCCGCCACTCGGAACGACAGCGGCACCACCTCGATCGGTCCCTCCTTGTCGGTCAACTGGGAGCTGGATCTTTTTGGCCGACTGAGCCAGCAGGTGGACGTCGCACGGGCTCGGCTGGAAGCAAGCGAATTCGATCTCGAGGCGCTTCGGCTGTCGCTACAGGCCACGCTCACACAAACCTGGATCTCTCTTCGCGCCGTGCAAACGCAGTCAGCGCTTCTCGACGATACGGTCCAGGCCTACCAGCGCTCGCTTCAGATGACCCAGGATCGCTACCGAGTGGGGATTGTGCCGGCCACCGACGTTGCTCAGGCCCAGACACAGCTGAAGAGCGCCCAGGCGCAGGTCGCAGAACTGTCAGGTAGCCGCGCGCTGCTGGAGAACGCGCTCGCAGTGCTGGTCGGTGAGATGCCCGCCGCAGTCAGCGTGAGCGCCGCCCGGGGCCTGCCTGAGCCGCCCGAGGTGCCCCTGCAGCTGCCCGCCGAGTTGCTGCGCCGTCGGCCTGATATTGCCGCGGCCGAAAAGCGCGCCGTGGCAGCGGCCGCGCAGGTGGGCGTCGCGGCCACCGCTTTTTTTCCGACCCTCACGCTGGGGGCGAACAGCACTCTGCGCGCGAGCACACTTGCTGACCTGATCGCCGTGCCACCCCTCGCGTGGACGATCGGCCCCAGCCTCGCCCTCGCCGCCTTCGATGGCGGTGCACGCCGAGCGGCGGTCGACAGCGCACGCGCCACGCTCGAGCAGGCTTCCGCGCAATATCGGCAGACAGTGCTCTCGGCCATGCAGGAGGTGGAGGACAACCTTGCACTCAACGCTGCGCTCAGGCGACAGACCGAGCTCCTCGCTGAATCGCTGATCGAGGCACGCCGCGCGCTCGAACTCACGCTCAACCAGTATCGCGCAGGCACGGTCAGCTATCTGAACGTGGTGGCGGCGCAGACCACCGCTTTGTCCGTCGAACGAAGCCTGCTTGATGCGCGAAGCCGCAGGCTGACCGCCACCAACCAGCTGCTGAAAAATCTCGCGGGCGGCTGGGGACGACCAGGAACCTTTTCCCCATGAGCACTGATACCCGCTCTGCTTCAACAATCGCCTGGCTTGGCGTCGCCGAGGGTGCAGCGCTGATCCGTGCGCGTGAACTCTCGCCGGTTGACTGGACGCGAGCGCTTCTCGAACGCATCGAAGGCTCAGGCCAGCCGATCGACGCATTCCTTCATGTTGCAGCCGATTCGGCGCTCGCCCGCGCGCAGGCGGCCGAGGATCAGCTTGCGGCCGGTCACGACCTGGGGCCGCTCCATGGCGTTCCCTGCGCGATCAAGGACATCATTGCCACCGCCGACATGCCCACCACGGCGCACTCCAGGCTCCTGATCGGGCATCAGCCCGCGGCCGATGCCACCATCGTGAGCAGGCTCCGACAGGCGGGAGCGGTGCTGCTGGGAAAGACGGCCACGCATGAATTCGCACACGGCGGCCCCTCCACGGATCTGCCCTGGCCGCCCGCGCGAAATCCTTGGAATCTGGCGCACTTCAGTGGCGGCTCAAGCAGCGGTTCCGGCGCAGCGCTCGCGGGCGGCCTCGCCCCCGCCGCGCTGGGGACCGACACCGGCGGGTCGATCCGGATTCCGGCGGGACTGTGCGGTGTCACGGGACTGAAACCCACCTACGGGCGCGTCAGCCGGTCTGGAATCTATGCGCTTTCACCGGCCCTCGATACGGCAGGCCCCATGGCGCGCAGCGCACACGACTGCGCCCTCCTGCTGCAAGCCATCGCCGGACATGATCCGGGCGATCCCGCCAGCGCGCGCGCGCCCGTCGTCGATTTCGCCGCGGCGCTGGTGGGGCATCTGAAAGATATTCGCATTGGCGTTCCACGCCACTTTTTCGAGTCCGACCTGCGGGCCCACCCGGAGGCGGCTGCCGCACTGGCCCGCGCACTCGACGTCCTCAGCAATCTGGGGGCCCGTATCGAACCCGTCACGCTTTCCCCCATGATGGACTATGGCGATGTCCGGGTGCTGATCCAGGAAGCGGAAGCGTTCGCCATTTATCACTCGGTCCTGCGCGAGGATGCGGGCCGGTTCGGGCAGGACTTCCTCGGCCGCGTGCTGCCGGGCTGTCTGGTGCCTGCCTTCGCACAGTCCCAGGCCCACCGCAAACGGCGAATGCTGGTTGAGCAGATGGCCCGCGTGCTGCAATCGGTCGATGCGCTGGTCACAGTCGGCTCGGGCCCCGCCCCGCGCTTTGATGCGCGCGAAACGCACGGTTTTCTCTACGGGCTCTGGAGCGACAAGCCCAATCTGCTTGCGCCTTTTTCAGTGACGGGTTTCCCCACGCTATCGGTGTGCAATGGCTTCGCCACCAACGGCTTACCCACCTCGATGCAGATCGCGGGCCGCGCCTGGGACGATGCCACCGTGCTGCGAATCGGCGATGCCTTTCAGCGAGTCACCGACTGGCACCAGCGCCATCCCTCAGACCCAGTCAACCCGGGGCCTGTGAGCCTCGCGCCTCCCGAGCCCGCAGAAGCCGTGGACGCACCGACCATTGCCTGGGCCGATGCATGCATTGCTCACGCCGATCTCAGACTCACCCCTGCGCAACGCTCGCTCGTGCTGCAGGCAGCGCCTCGCGTCAAGCGCATGATCGCGCGATTGGGTTCACTGGCAGACCGCAGTATCGAACCGGCTGCGGTATTCCGGCTGGATCAGGCGTAAGACGGGTTCACGCATCGGCCAGCTGTCGCGTTCACACGCTGCCTTCCACCATCACCTCGATCAGCTTGGTCCCAGGCCGTGCAAACGCCGATTGCAGCGTCTCCTCGAGCGCGGCGGGATCGGTCACCCGGATCGCCTCGAGCCCCAGCGATCGGGCGAGCCCCACAAAATCGACCGACGGATCGGTGAAGTCCATGCCTACGAACTCGCGGCTGCCGTGAAACGACAACAGTCGCTGCTTGATGATCCGATAGCCGCCATTGTTGATGAGCACCACATTCACCGGCAGCCGATGATGCGCAGCGGTCCAGAGCGCCTGAATCGTGTACATGGCGCTGCCATCACCGGTGAAACACACCACCGGCCTGTCGGGGTTGGCCAGGCTCGCGCCGACCGCACCCGGCAGTCCCCAGCCGATCCCGCCTGAAGCGAGCCCGTGAAATCCGTAGCGATCACGATAGGGTAGAAGCGCGGGCACCAGCGGCGCCGCCGTGAGCGCTTCCTCCACAAAAATCGCGTTCTCGGGTAGCGCCTCAACCGTCTTCAGTAGCAGCCAATCGGGATCGATCGGCGTCTGCGCGGCCTTCGCCTCAATTGTCTGAACCAGCGCGCGCCGGCGGGCACTCCAGTTGTCGGTCTTGATCGCTTCAATGCGGCGCGCAGCGGTGTCGGCGAGCGTCGCCCCCCCCACCTCTTTAAGGAGCGACGTGAGCGCTGAAAAGGTTTCGCGCACATCGGCGCGGATGGCGATTTCGACCGGGTAATTTTTGCCGATATCCCAATCAATGAGGCCCACCTGAACGATGGACATGCCGTCGGGTAGCGGATCCACTGGGCTGTCAACCGACATCCGAAGCGGGTCGGTGCCAAAGGCAATCAGCAGATCATAGGCCGACAGCACCTGCCTGACCTTGGGCTGACTGCGCGACAGGGCACCGATGAAGCACGGATGCTCCGACGGAAAATGCGCGCCGAACGGAATGGTCTGCTGGAGCACCGGGCAGCCGATCGTCTGCGCGAACTCAGCGGCTTCCACGAGCGCATTGCTTGAGACGATTTCATCACCAACAATCATGACCGGTCGCCTGGCCGCGAGGATTCGCTGCGCAAGCCGCATGAGCGCGTTGTCGTTCGGCCGCACTGCGGAATCAATGTCGGTGCGCGCCCCCAGATCGAGCTCGGCCTCGGCGTTGAGGATGTCACCCGGCAGGGAGATGAAGACCGGGCCCATGGGCGGTGTTCGCGCGATCTTGGCCGCCCGCCGAACGATGCGCGGCAGATCTTCCAGGCGGGTCACTTCGATGGCCCACTTCACGAGCGGCTCAGCCATGCGGACCAGCGAATCGTAAAGAAGGGGCTCGCGCAGCCCATGGCCCTGCTCCTGCTGACCCGCAGTGAGGATCATGGGCGTACGGGTGAACTTGGCCCCGAAGAGCGCTCCCATGGCATTGCCCAGACCGGGCGCCACATGCACATTGGCAGCCACCAGTTGCCCCGACGCGCGGCTGAATCCATCCGCCATGGAAACCACGACGCTCTCCTGCATCGCCATGACATAAGTGAGCGAAGGATGCTCGGCAAGCGCATGCATGATCGGCAATTCGGTCGTGCCCGGATTGCCAAACAGATGCGTAATGCCTTCGTCCTGAAGCAGCGCCAGAAACGCAGAACGCCCTGAGATTCGTGCCATCACTGATCCCTCCTTCAAGCCGATTGCGCCACCCGCCGCGACAACACGCGTACCGGGATACCGCTTCCGAGCACACTCGCAGCACCCGCGGCGACACGCTGCGCCGGGTGCTCGTTCAGCCAGCCCGCGAGCTGCCCATTCGCTCCACCCTGCGCAATGATGGGCTGAAGCACTGGCGCCATGGGCGGCAACTGCACCGAGGTGTTGCGAGTGAGGTTGCGCGCCTTGCCGGTTGCGAAATCCACCTCGATCTCATCACCATTTGAGACCCAATCAGCAGGCTCGCCGCCCCCGGTAAGTACCGGCAGGCCCTTGGAGATGGCGCCCCGCATCGCCTTGTAGGGCATGGACCCGCACACCACGCCCATGCCAAGTGCCGCCATGGCAATGAAGCCTTGTATGTGGGGCTTACCGCAACCGAAGTCGGCGCCGGCCACCACCAGGTCACCGCGCGCGACGCGGCTGGCGAATCCGGGGTCGATCGGCTCAAACAGGTGGGGGATCAATTCAGCCGGATCGGTGATGCGACCGATCGCGTACTTGAAGGCCATCACGCCTTCATCGAGGGGGATGCTGTCACCAAACACATGCGCGCGGCCGCGCCGGATGAGGGAGGACGTCATTGCGAGGCTCCTGATGCAACCAGTGGTTCGAGTTCGCGAGGATCGGCAAGACAACCTGCCACCGCCGAGGCGGCTACGGTGACGGGCGAGGCAAGATATATCTCACCGTCATGCGCGCCGAAGCGTCCGGCATGATTGGTCGCCGCGGTCGCCACCGACACTTCGCCAGGCCCAAGCGGCGCCATCATGCCGCCCGCACAGGGCCCACAGCCCGGAGGCAGCAGCATGGCGCCAGCATCGACAAAGACCTGGGCCAGACCGTCATCGGCCAACCGGCTGGCGGTCGCGGCTGTGCCGGGAACCACGAACATTCGAACATGGTCGGCAATTTTTCGGCCCTTCAACACCTGTGCGGCCGCGGCAAAGTCTTCATACATGCCCGACCCGCAGGCGCCGATGGTGGCGTGATCAATCGGCTGACCGGCCACGCGCGACAGCAGCTCGGCACGATCAGGCCCACCCGGCAACGCCACCTGGGGCTTGACCGCCGACAGGTCGAAACTGATACGAGCTTCGTAGGACGCATTGGCGTCGCTCCGGAAATCGGGCGCACCGCTGATATCGATTCCTGGCGGATCACCGTCAAAAAGTACGTTGGCCACGCCCATTTCGGTGATGGAATTGCAGAGTGCCACGCGCGCTGCGAGATCGAGCGAGGCGAGCCCCGGCCCGCCAAACTCCACCACCCGGTAGTCGTACTGCACGCCCCAGCGCCCATCGGCAAAGCCCTGTGCGAGCAGGAAGCCGACATCACGCGGATGGGCTCCGCCCGCAAGCGCGCCCTGCAGATCGATTCGTAGCGTGTGGGGGACGGTGGTCCAGAGGCTTCCGGTGGCAAGCACTGACGTGACCTCGGTTCCCGCCGCCATGGCAAGCGCACCCGCGGCGCCAAAATTCGTACAGTGCATGTCGTAGCAGAACAGGAACATGCCGGGGCGGATCAGTCCAGCCTCGATCGGAAAGATATGGCCATGGCCACCACGGCCCGCGTCGTACAGGGCGCCTACGTTCCAGGCTCGGGCGATGGCGCGAATGTTGCGCCCACGCTCGACCGCACGCTGCGAACCGTAGGCGACCTCATGATCGGTCACGAACACGACCTTTTGCGGATCGATCACGCTGCCGTAGCCAAGCGCGTGGAGTTCGCGATAGGCTGTCTCGACAAAACCGTCGTGGATGATGACAAGCTCGGGAACCGGATAGACCACGTCGCCGGGCGCGACATGCGCGAGGCCACTTGCCCGCGCGAGCATTTTCTGCACCGCGGTCATTGGAACAGCCGATCGAGAGGGGGACGGTGGAAGCGACACGTGCGGTCTCCTGCAGAGGGCACAGCGGGTCTCGAGTTCGGCAGGCGATTTCAGCGACCGCAGCGAATCCGGGAACGTTCGCACCGATTATGACAAACTGGCCAAAGGAGGAACCCTGAGATGAGCATTCTGCAAAACCTTGGACGATCGGCCGCGCTCGCTGCACTGGCCGTCACGCTGGTCGGCCATCCCGCTGGCGAGCTGCAGGCGCAGGCCTTTCCCACCAAACCCATCACCTTCGTCGTGCCGTTTCCAGCAGGCAATGCGTCCGATGTGGCCGCGCGCGCGCTGGGCGAGGAGCTCGCCAGGCGCCTCGGCCAACCGGTGGTGGTCGAAAACAAGACCGGCGCCACGGGCACCATCGGCGCGTCGTTCGTGGCCAAGTCAGCGCCCGACGGTCACACGCTCCTCATGACCTCCACGTCCTTTGCGATCAGCACCGCGCTGGTGGCCAATCTGCCGTATCGGCCACTGCAAGACTTCGAACCCGTTCTTCATGTGGGCGGCAGCGGCGGCATGCTGCTGCTCGTGGCGCCCGATTCGCCCGCCAAGACGCTCGCCGAGTTCATCGATCTCGCGCGGCGCAATCCCGGCAAACTCAACTACGCGCATGTCGGTCGCGGCACGATCCAGCACCTCACCATGGAGGTATTTCTGTCCATGACGGGGCTGCAGATTCAGCCGGTCCCCTACAAGGGCAGCGTGCAGGCCATCACCGACATCATCAGCGGCCAGATTCAGGTGATGTTTGATTCGCCCAGTTCAGCCGCCCCATTTGTTGATAGCGGCAAGGTCCGCGCACTCACCAGTGCTGCCGACGCCCGCAGCGTTCGTCTGCCCTCAGTGCCCGCAGTGCCCGAGTCAGGCATCGCCGAGTTACGCGACTTCCGGGTGGGTGGTTGGGTCGGCCTCCTTGCCCCCGCACGAACGCCCGAAGCCGTGGTCAAGCGGGTCAATGAAGAGCTGGGCGCGATCATGAATGCGCCCGCCATGAAGCAGCGCCTGCTGCAGGCAGGACTCGAAGTCGTACCCGCGCACTCGCCTGCTCAGTTCGGACAGTTTCTGCAGGCCGACATGGCCCGGTGGCAGGCCGCGGCGACTGCCGCAAAGATCCCGAAGGAGTAAGGTGGCGCGTCCCTGCGATCTGAGCGCCACGGAGGCGCGACAGCTGATCGGCCGCAAAGCGCTCTCGCCAGTTGAACTGCTGGAGAGCTGCATTGCGCAGATCGAGGCGGTGAATCCAGCCGTCAATGCGGTGGTCACCACCGCCTATGAGCGGGCGCGGGATGAAGCGCGACAGGCCGAGCGGCAGGTCATGGCGGGCAGTCCACTGGGCCTCCTGCATGGTCTGCCGATCGGCATCAAGGACCTGGCCGAAACCGCCGGCATTCGCACCACCCACGGCTCTTTGCTCTACCGCGACCATGTGCCAGTCGCCGATGATCCGGTGGTGAGTGCGCTTCGCGCGGCGGGTGGCATTGTCCTCGCCAAAACCAACACGCCCGAATTCGGCGCCGGCGCCCACACCAACAACGCGGTGTTCGGGGTCTCGCGCAATCCGTTCGATCTCGCCAGAACCTGCGGCGGCTCGTCGGGCGGCTCAGCGATCGCCCTGGCCACCCACATGATGCCGCTTGCCCACGGCTCGGACACGGGCGGAAGCCTCCGACTGCCGGCTGCGTTCAATGGCATCGTTTCACACCGCCCAAGCGCAGGCGTCGTGCCCTCGATCACGCGCGATATCGCGCTCAGTTTTCTCGAGGTGGAAGGCCCGATGGCGCGCTCGGTGGCCGATTGTTCGCTCATGCTCGCGGCCATGGCCACGCGAAATCGCGACGACCCGATGGCCTACCCGCTCGACCCCGCGCAGTTTGTATCGCTGGACACGATCGACCTGTCGGGCCTCAGGGTGGCGGTGAGCGATGATCTGGGCTGTGCACCGACATCACAGGCGGTGAGGCAAACCTTCCGTAGACGCGTCGAACGCTTCGCGCCCGGATTCAGGAGCCTGACCTGGATCACGCCCCCGCTAGGCGATGCACTCGATGTGTTCTGGCTGCTGCGCGGGGCCTACATGCTCGCCAAGCATTCAGAGCGATTCGAACGCCATGAAGCGCTGTTGGGTGCAAACGTGCGCGGCAATATGCTGGCCGCTCAGCAGATGGACCTCACACGCATGGCCATCGCGCACCGCGATCAGCTGCGTCTCTATCGCGCGTTTCAGCGCCTGTTCAATGAAATCGACGTGTTGATCGCGCCAACCGTCACCGTTTTCCCCTTCGCATTTGACCAGCCCCACCCGACCGAAATCGATGGCGCACCCATGGAAAATTATGTGCACTGGGCTGGTCTCACCTCGGCGCTCACCGTTGTAGGAAATCCGGTGACTGCATTGCCCTGCGGGCTAGACCCGACCGGCATGCCGTTTGGCATCCAGGTGATCGGGCCGAGCCACGGGGACCGCTTCACCCTGGGCGTTGCGCACGCGCTCGAGCAGCTGTTTAGCCACGATACGGAGCTCAAGCAACCCGTGCCCGCACGGGCTCGATCGCCACAAAACGCTTAGGCCGCAACCGCACCGGGCCAGCGCGCCCGGGCCCACCCGCGCGCGCCCCGTCCTCGCCTCAGGTGCGCGGCAGCGTCACACCCTGCTGGCCCTGATATTTCCCTCCCCGGTCACGATAGGAGGTATCGCACACCTCGTCAGACTCGAGAAAAATCACCTGCGCGCAGCCTTCGCCTGCGTAGATCTTGGCGGGCAGTGGCGTGGTGTTTGAAAACTCGAGCGTGACATGGCCCTCCCACTCGGGCTCAAGCGGCGTCACGTTGACGATGATGCCGCAGCGCGCATAGGTGGACTTGCCCAGACAGATGGTGAGTACCGACCGTGGAATGCGGAAATATTCAACCGTGCGCGCCAGCGCGAATGAATTGGGCGGAATGATGCACACATCACCCTTGAAATCAACGAAGGACTTTTCGTCGAAGGCCTTCGGATCAACGATGGTCGAGTTGATGTTGGTGAAGATCTTGAATTCGTTTGCGCACCGCAGATCGTAGCCGTAGCTCGAGGTGCCATAGGAGACGATTCGCTTGCCATTGACTTCGCGCACCTGCCCCGGCTCAAAAGGCTCGATCATGCCCTGCGCGGCCATGCGGCGAATCCATAAATCGGATTTGATTGTCATGAGGGGCTCCGAAAGAAAGGCGGCCGGTCCGGGATGAATCCGGGACACCTGGCAAGACCGCGCATTGTAGAGGCCTCAGCCACCGCCCCGCTGGGTATGCCGATCAAACCGCTCGATCCAGGCCCTCGCAGCCACGGCGGATGCGGGCAGATAGTCAAATTCCAGCTCAAGTTGCTGGATGCGGAGGAGCGCAATCTGACGGGGTTCGAGCACACGCCAGCGAAGGGTGAGCGTGACCCCATCGGCTTCTACGCTCGCGGCACCCACAACACCAGGGCGGGCAGCGGACGGGGCGCCCGGCGCCACCATTGCCGGATCGCAGCCGCAGAGCTCACCCAGCCAGCGTTTGAGGTCGGCGGGCGTGCAGGCCATGATTCTGTGGTCACCGAAATCAGGCATGAATAAGGGCTCCGGATCAAGCTCCGCCTGGATCTCCCGCGACGAGGGAATCCAGGCGCACTGGGGCAACGCGCGTCAACCGCCTGCGATGGGCGGCCAGATGGCAAGCGTTTCCCCCTCGACCAGCACGCGCGAGGCGCGCTCACCGGGCTCGACGTAACGGCCATCGATCAGCACCAGATGGACCAGCTTAGCGGGTAGGGAAAACCGCTCGATTACCTGTTGCAC
>JAGWXN010000435.1 GCA_018969885.1 Betaproteobacteria bacterium
GAAGCTGAACGGCAGGTCCACCGGCAATATCGACAGCCCCGGAATCAGCTCGCTCACCCCATCGGCCTTGGTCAGACTCACCTCGCCGATCGTCAGCGTGCCCGCCGCGCCGAACTTGTTGTTCAGCGTGGCCAGAATCAGCGCCCCCTCGAGCTTGCCCAGACCCACCCGAACCCCACCGGGCGCGCTACCCACCGTCAGTGCCGTCTGCCCTTCCTTGAGCGTCACCACGAACGCCTTCTGCGGCGCCAAACCCTCCAGCAACACCATCGGCTGGCGCGAAATCCCGAAACGCCCGCCCAGCGTGTACCCCACGCTGCCCGCCGACACATCGAGCTTGAGGTCAGCGCTCACCGCAAAAAAGTCGTGGTACTGCTCGTTGCTGTAGTCAAAACCACGCTGACCAATCGTCGCCTGCGAGGCTCGCCCGGTGGTGTTGAAACCCACCTCCACGCCCTTCACATCGCCAAAGGACATCGCCGAAAACGGCGCCCCTGCCCCATCGGTCAGATCAATGTCTCCGGCTCTCAGCACCCCAGAGGCGCCGTCCTTCTCGATCAGCACCGCCCCAGAAATGTCGCTCACCGTCAGCTTGATATCGCTGGCAGCACTGCCCGTTGCAATCGTCAACTGCGCCTGATCGATCCCCACCTCGATCCGGTCCCGGTTGCTGCCCGTCACCCCAAGGCTCACCGTCCCGCTCAGGCTGCTCTCAAACACCCCCAGCGTCAGCGTGCCTCGCGCCTTCAACTGCGGACCCGCCGAACCCGCCAGATCCAGGCTCACCGAGGTGCCTGGGCCCGTACTCAACGACCTCGTCCGCGCTGCGGCAAAGTCCAGCACCGTCCCATCGGCTGCCGCACGGTTGATCGCCAGCGACAGATTCGTCCCCGACAGCGTCACATCGCTGATGCCCACCAGGCTCACCGCCCCGGCCGCTCCCGTCATCGCGCTCCACTTGCGCGCTGCCTGCCCCGCCCCAGGACTCCTCTCCGTGTATATCGCTAATCCAAAGTCCAGATCCTCAACCTGCAGGCCCACCGCATCGGCCGTGCCGCCCTTCACCCCCACAAACGCATCAACCGCTCCAACACCAACCGTCAACTGATCCACCGCCACGTCCACGCCCTGCGCAGTCGTCACCGTCGTCGTCGACTTCTCAAAACTGAAACCACCCTGCACCCTCACAAAACCGTACGCGTCCAACGTCACCTGGCCCGTTACACGCGTCTGCGCTCCCGCCGACCCTTCCATGTCCAGCGTGCGGGTGCTCGTCGGGCCGGTCTTGACCGTGAGGCTCTGGACCCCAAAGTCCACCACCAGGTTCGCATCGGGTTCGCCCGGCAGTGGCGCGCGCGTTCGGATCGAACCCGCCTTCACCACGCTCAGTTGTGCCACCGGGCTATCGGCCTGGGCGGCCACCTGTAGCAGTTCGAGGTCGGTCCCGCCCAGCGTGCCCGCAAAACTCAGCTCGTAGCGGCCACTACCGAGTCGCTCCACCGTCACCGTCGCGCCGCTTAGCGAGCCGGCTGCGAACGCCTCGAGCAGCGCCTGCTGCACTTGCGCTGCGGGGGCGCCAAACTCGATCGCGCTCGTCGTGTAGGTCGTACCTGCGTGCTTGAGGCTCAGCGTGAATCGTCCGGTCGTGTCACCGTCATCGAGTGCGATGCGTTGGACCTCGTTGACTGCGGCCGTGGTGACGGTCTGCGATGTCGTGCGCGTGAGGCCGCGCTGGAGCACGTCCAGTTGTGCGCTGTTGGCTGCTGGCTGCACCCTCACCGTCATCGGCTCGATCGCCTGGCCGGCCAATCCTCCGCCGAAGGTGATTTGGTAGCCGCCGGTCGTTGCGTTCACCGTCCAGCTCGCCGCGCTCGAAAGCCCCGTCACCGTCAGCGCCTCGAGCGCGCTGCGCACCGTGGCTGCGCTCGCCCCCACCGCCACCGGTGCGGTGGTGTAGCTCGTCGCCCCCACCTTGAAGCCCAGCGTGAACGTGCCGCCTGCGGCCGTGTTCGACAGCACCACCTTCTGCACCGCCGGCACCGCCTGCGTCACCGCAGTCACGGTGCGCGCCGAGCCCTTGCGGGTCTCGATCACGCTCACCGCCACATTGCTCTGGCTTCTGACCTCGATCAGCCCGATGTCCTGATAGGCGAGCGAGCCCGTGAAGTCGATGAAATACCTCGGCGCGGCCGCGGTCGAGCTCTGATCAAAGCTCACCACCACATTGCCCGCCCCGTAGAGCCCCGTCAGTGCCGCCTGCAGGGTCTCGCGGTTTTGCGTCGGACTCGTCTTGGAGAAGTCCAGCTGCGCGCTCGCCGCTCCCACCCCTGCTGCCTTGCCCAGCGTGTAGCGCACGCTCGTGAGCCCGGTCGCATTGGCAAAGCTGATCGTCTGGCGCTCGCGCACATTGCTGCCGCTCGTGCTCGTGCCCGTTTGCTGGGTCTGACCCTGCTGCGTCACGCTCACGCTGGCCGTAGCCACCTGCGGCTCGAAGCTCAGCGTGATCGCGCTCAGGTCCTGTCCGGCTCGCGCGCCCGCAAACGTGATCGTGTAGCCCGCGGCCCGTGTGCCCGTCACCGTGACATTGCCGGCACCAATGCCCGTGAAGCCTTCGATCGCCGCATCGATCGCCGCGATCAGGCTCGCATCGCTGCTGCTCGAGGAGACGGCGAGCGTGCGCTCTGCACCCTCGTAGCCAAAGCGCACCGTACCGGCCTGCGCGCC
>JAGWXN010000436.1 GCA_018969885.1 Betaproteobacteria bacterium
ATCTCAGCGGCCACAATGACCAGCCAAGCTATGCCGATCGAGATCCGCATGCCGGTCATGATGGTGGGGGCCGCGGCTGGCAGAATCACAAGAAAGGCCTTCCGTAGCGCGCCCACCTCCAGCGTGCGCGATACATCCAGCCACTCCCTTCGAACTGAGGCGACGCCAAAGGCGGTGTTGATCAGCATGGGCCAGATCGAACAGACAAAGATCACGAAGATGGCCGAGATGCTTGAATCCTTCAATGTGAAGAGCGCAAGCGGCATCCAGGCGAGTGGCGAGATTGGCTTTAGCACCTGAATGAAAGGGTCGAGCGCGGTGTAGAGCACGCGCGACATGCCAATGACGAAACCCAGCGGTATGGCAACCAGCGCGGCGAGCGCAAAGCCCGCGGCGACCCGCGCAACGGAGTAGGCGAGCTGGATTCCCAGGCCTTTGTCGTTGGGTCCGTTGTCGTAGAAGGGATTGGCCAGATGACCACCGATCGTGCGGACGAAGTCAGCGGGGGTGGGAAAGGTTGATTTCTGCCCGGTCGCGGCGGCAGCCCCCACCAGTTTCGCGTATTCCTCGTCAACCTTCACGCTCCCCGCAGTCGGCGTAGTGGCGATATGCCACGCGCCAACGAAGCAGGCGAGGATCAGCAGGCTGACGATGAGCGCTCGGATGCGCTCAGGCGCGAGTCGACTCATGCCGACCGCCGGATCTTGAAGCTGTCCAAGTACTCTTTGGGCTTCTGGGGATCGAAAGGCTTGCCCATCACCGAGAAGCCCCGCGAATTTCTGTCGGGTGCCGAGAGACCGGCCTCTTTCATCAGGCGGCGCGCATCGGTTGCCAGGAACACTTCCTGGGCAACCTTCTGGTAATCGACATCGCCCTTCAGCTGCCCCCAGCGTTGCATCTGGGTGAGGATCCAGATCGCGAACGACTCCCAGGGAAACGGATCGAAACTAATGCGATCGGGCACCTTGCGAACCCCGCCCAGACCATCGGCGAAGGTGCCTGTGAGCACCTGCTCCACCACGGTTACTGGTTGGTTCAGGTAATTCGCAGGCGCAATGGCGGCTGCAATTTCCTTGCGGTTCTCTGACTTGGACGCGTACGCGGTGGCTTCGATAATGGCGCGTAGCAGAGCGCCATAGGTATTGGGCATTGAGGTGATGAACTGCTTGCTCGCGGCAAATGCGCAGCAGGGGTGGCCGTCCCATAGCTCCTTTGACAGCATATGAATAAACCCGACGCCATCGTAGACCGCGCGCTGATTGACCGGGTCAGGAGCAAGAAAACCATCGATATTGTCAGCGCGCATGTTCGCGACCATCTCGGGCGGCGGCACTGAACGGATCTGTACATCGCGATCCGGGTCTAGCCCGGCCTCGGCAAGGTAGTAGCGAAGCAGGTAGTTGTGCATCGAATAGTCAAACGGGACAGCGAAGCGAAACCCCTTCCACTGCTTGGGATCGCGCTTGTCCTTGTGCTTGACTGCGAGCGTGATGGCCTGACCGTTGATGTTTTCTACGGCCGGCATGGCGTACGCCTGGGGCGCTGCGCCGAGACCGAGCGAGATCGCAATCGGCATCGGAGACAACATGTGCGCAGCGTCGTACTCCTTGTTGAGCGTCTTGTCGCGAATCACAGCCCAGCCCGCGGTCTTGATCACTTCGACATTGAGGCCCTGCTTCGAGTAAAAGCCCATCGGGTGCGCCATGATGATGGGCGTGGCGCAGGTAATGGGGATGAAGCCCACCTTCAAGTCGCGCTTTTCCGGGGCGCCAGCCGCCTGTGCGAAGGCCTCTTTCGCGGCGGTCAAGGGAAACAGGGCCGAAATCGCCGCGATCGCCGTTGGTGCACCGACTGCACTCAGAAAGGAGCGCCGTACCGAGTCATTGGGAAATAGGGCACGCACCACAGCCTGCTCGACCGCCCGGCTGCCGAGAGCTTCCGCGTCGGCCTGCGCCGCATCATGCTCGCTCTGGCTCGCATGTGACCCGCAGCTGCAGTGGAGGCGAATGCGGCTGTCAAACGGGTTTGAGAAGAGTGACATGAGAGGCTCCAGGAGTGGATTCTGTCGTGAGTACCGCAGATTCCGTGCCAAGCTGCGCAAGGGCTGGCGTGCGCACCGTTGGTGCGCTGGGAGCGAATAGGGATGGGGGAGAAGACGGTGGCCGACCGATGTCACGGCGACGTGCACCAAATTAATGCGGCGGGTGCGCTTGCTCGGTGCCTATGTCCGCAAATCCAAGCAGAATGCTTGGATTTGGCGCGCATTCGTCAGGTGAAGGCCCGCGCTGCAAGCGCAGGCCTGAGACACGGTGTCAGTTACTGCGGCGCGGCGCAGCGCCGGGCGCCGAGGTGCCTGATGGTGCAGACGCGGTTCGGATACGTACTTTGTCGCCTTCAACGATCCCGTCGGGCGGGCTCACGATCACCCTGTCATCGGGCTGCACGCCGGTAGAAAGTTCCACAGTGTTGCCATTGTCCTTGGCGACGGTCACGCTGCGGATTCGCACCCGATCCTCCGCGTCGACAACCGCGATTCGCGGGCCCGCAGAACCGAAAATCATCGCGCCGGCGGGTACCGCGAGTGAGGCATCGCGGGGAAGCTCGAAAACGATCTTTGCGAAGCCACCGGGCAGCAGTCTCGACCCGGTATTGTCAGCGGTCAGTTGAACGAGCATGCTGCCCGACCCCGCGCCGATGACCTGGGCAAGCGACTGCACGGTT
>JAGWXN010000437.1 GCA_018969885.1 Betaproteobacteria bacterium
GCATGTTCATACTGCGCCGGCCACTTTATGCACCCCCAAAATGAGCCAACGCGACTATTACGGATTCGATACGCTGTCCCTGCACGCTGGCGCAGCCCCAGACAGTGACACCGGCGCACGCGCCACGCCCATCTACCTGTCGGCGTCGTTCGTATTTCGCGACTCCGATCACGCAGCCGCCCTCTTCAACATGGAGCAGGCCGGTCACGTTTATTCGCGGATCAGCAATCCCACCGTGGCGGTGCTCGAGGAGCGGATCGCTGCGCTTGAAGCGGGGGTGGGTGCGATCGCCACGGCCAGTGGTCAGGCGGCGCTGCATCTGGCCATCGCCACCATCGCCGGGGCGGGCTCGCACATCGTCGCCTCGAGCGCTCTTTACGGCGGATCCCATAATCTTCTCCATTACACGCTTGCGCGATTCGGTATCGAAACCACCTTTGTCAATCCGAGACACCTTGACGAATGGCGCGCAGCGATCCGACCGCAAACCCGGCTGCTGTTTGCCGAAACGCTGGGCAACCCCGGTCTGGACGTGCTCGATATCGCCTCCGTCTCGGAGATCGCCCACGCACAGGGCATTCCGCTTCTGGTCGACTCCACGTTCACAACCCCCTGGCTTCTTCGCCCATTCGAGCACGGCGCCGACCTGCTGTTTCACTCGGCCACCAAGTTTCTCTGCGGCCATGGCACGGTGATTGGCGGACTGCTGGTAGATTCAGGCCGTTTCGACTGGGCCGCGTCAGACCGGTTTCCTGAACTCACCGCGCCGTACGAGGGCTTTCACGGCATGGTGTTCGCCGAAGAATCGAGCGTGGCGCCCTTTCTTCTTCGCGCGCGCCGCGAGGGGCTGCGCGATTTCGGCGCCTGTTTAAGCCCAATGAATGCGTTCCAGATCCTGCAGGGGATCGAGACTCTGTCCGTTCGCATGCAGCGCCATGTCTCAAACGCGGTCCGGATCGCCCACTTTCTCGCCGAGCATCCGATGGTGGCGAAGGTGTCCTACCCGGCACTGCCCACGCACCCCGACCATGCGCTTGCCGCGCGGCTGATGCCCCGGGGCTGCGGCGCGGTCTTCAGCTTCGACCTCAAGGGCGATCGCGCAGCTGGAAGGCGTTTCGTCGAGGCACTCAGGCTGTTTTCGCATCTGGCCAATGTGGGCGACGCACGTTCGCTCGTCATTCATCCCGCCTCCACCACCCACTTCCGGATGGACGCTAACGCCCTCTCATCGGCCGGCATCAGCGAAGGAACCCTGCGCCTGTCGATCGGGCTGGAAGACGCCGACGATCTGATCACCGACCTCAAGGCAGCCTTTCGCGCAGCCGAGCGCGGCTGAGGAGGATTCAACCATCATGCAACTCACGATCGACGGCCTTCAGTCCTACGCCTACACCGGTGGCCGATCACTGAGCGGCCACCGACCCGCGGTCATGTTCATCCACGGCGCCCAGCACGACCACAGCGTCTGGATCCTGCAGTCGCGCTATCTCGCGCACCACGGCTTCGATGTGCTCGCGGTTGACCTGCCAGGTCACGGGCGAAGCGCTGGCGCACCGCTTCCCTCCATTGAACGCATGGCGGACTGGGTCGCTGCAATGGCCCGCGCCTGTGGCATTGGACCGGCGCTGCTTTGCGGGCACAGCATGGGATCCTTGGTCGCGTTGCAGTGTGCGGCCAGTCACCCTGACGTAGCGGCAGGCATTGCGCTGGTGGCGTCGGCCGCCCCGATGAAGGTGTCAGAGGCGCTCCTTGAGGCCGCTCGTACTGACGAACCGCGCGCATTCGACATGATCAACGCCTGGTCGCACGCCACCATCAATGCGCGCCCGGGGTGTCCCGGGCCTGGGTTTTCAATCTTCGTCCAGAACCGACGACTGATGGAACGCCAGGCGAAAGGGGTGCTCTTCAACGATTTTTCCGCCTGCAACGCCTATGACCAGGCGTTCGAAGCAGCACGCAAGGTGGCCTGCCCCGCATTACTGGTTTTGGGCGGCCGAGACATGATGACCCCGCCCAAGGCCGCCAAGGCACTCGCCACGGCCCTGGCCGAGTCCGCCCGCGCGCAGCATCTGCCCGCGCCGCAAATCACCGAGGTGCCTGGCTGTGGTCATGCGTTGATGAGCGAACGCCCGGACGTGCTTCTTGAAGCGCTGCATCGATTCACCCGCACGCTGCGATTCACACCCGCCGTTCAGCCGGCAAGCGCCTGACCTAAAGGCTGGTCCAGCCTGCCCCCCTGCCAGGCCGCAGCCCCGCCCGACTGCCCCGCCCACCACAGGTCGTCAAATAACGGTCGCAGCGTAAGCGCTTGCGGGGAATTGGCCCAGGCCCAGCGCTCCGACCAGACGTCGGACGCAACCACGCGCCTTCCGCGTCCCTCGACCTGAGCCAGGCCGGGCGTCGATGGATGCCCCGCCAGATGCACCAACCGAATGACATACCCGAGGCGCTCCAGCATCTCGGCAGCCTGCTCGGCGCGCTGAGCGTTGTTCCCGAAGTCCTCGGCGAGACTGCGCGCAGCCAGTGCGACGACCTGCGAATTGCCAGCGAAATGCTCACCAGAGACAACCTTGAGCAGCGCTCGCAGCACCGTAATCGCATCGTCAAACCGACTGCCTGGCGAATCATCACGCGTGGGCTCATCAAGCGGCGCCGACCAGTGTCGAAGGCTCGCTGCGAGCAGTGCGCCCGCCAGCACCGCCGCCCAGGCGAGAAA
>JAGWXN010000039.1 GCA_018969885.1 Betaproteobacteria bacterium
TCGCGTTCTCGCCCATTGTGCGCGAGGCGGGTGATCTAGCGAGCGCGCTCTTTGACGCGCGCGGCCGGATGGTCGCGCAAGCCAACACCGGGACGCCGGGCCACATCAACTCGCTGGCCGCCGCGGGCGGCCATCTGCACCGGATGTTCAACGGCACGCTCGCGCCTGGCGATGTGCTGATCACCAATGATCCATGGCTCTCGGCGGGGCATTTTTTTGATATCACCCTGTTCACGCCGGTGTTCCGCGATACGAGGCTGATTGGCTATCTCGGCTCGACCATTCATCACACCGACATCAGCGGCTATGGCATCGGTGCAGGCGCACGTGACGTGCATGAGGAAGGTCTGTGGATTCCGCCGCTCAAATTCTTTGACGCTGGTAAGCCCAACGAAACCCTGCACACCATGATCCGCCGCAATGTGCGCACACCCGATCATGTATTCGGGGATCTCGCCGCGCAGGTGTCATCGGGCAAGGCAGGCGGCGACCGTCTGATTGCCATGTGCGAGCGCTACGGCCTTGATGATATCGAGCAGCTTTCAGAGGAGATCATCCGCCGCTCCGAAGAAGCCACGCGCGAGGCCATCCGAAAGCTCCGGGCGGGCACCTTTCACGGTGAAAGCTCATTCGACGTGCCCGGCGGCGAAATCGTCACGCTCAAATCGGCTGTCACGATTGACACCGACCGCGGCGAGATCGTGATTGATTTTGCTGGCAGTTCGCCCGCCAGCCGCACCGGCATCAACGTGGTGATGAATTACACGCATGCCTATTCCACCTTCGCGATACGAAGCTGCCTGAACCCTGATCTTCCCAACAATCACGGATCACTCGCGCCCATCATTGTGAAGGCGCCGCTTGGGTCAATCGTCAACTGCGAATATCCCTCACCCGTCAACGCAAGACATGTGGTCGGCATGTATACGCCGATGCCTATTCTGAAGGCGCTCTATCACGTGATGCCCGAGCGTGTGGTGGCCGAAGGTTCGGGTGCAGTCTGGACCATCCAGATCCACGGTAAGCGCGCAGACGGCACGCCCTTTACCTCGTCAATGTTCAATTATTCGGGTGGCATGGGGGCGCGGCTCACCAAACCTGGCCCGGCTGCCACCTGTTATCCCACCGGTGTCGCAGCAGTGCCTGTGGAAATTCTCGAAGCTGCGATGCCCATCGTGTTTGAGCGCAAGGAGCTGCGCCCGGGAAGCGGTGGCACGGGCCGTAGCCCTGGCGGTGACGGACAGTCAATTCAGTTTCGCATGCGCACGGATGCGCCCTGGGTTCTCAATGCTGTGCCCAGTCGTCTCGGTGACGGCCCCGAGGGTCTAGGCGGCGGCGGCGCGGGCGCCGGCGGGCATTTCACGGTGAACGGCAAACCCATCAGCACCGCAGGCAAGATCACCCTCGCACCCGACGATGTCGTACTACTCGAAACTCCGGGTGGCGCGGGCTACGGCGCGCCATCGGCTCAATCCGTTTAATCAACCGGACCGGCTCAGCCCGGCCAGCAGGAGGAGACTCGCAATGAAGCAAATCGTGAAACTGAGCCTCATCGCGGCAGCCGCCGCGATCGCCGCCAGCGCGCATGCGCAGGGTGTCTACAAGATCGGTATTGCGGCCGGACTTACCGGTTATGCGGCCACGGTCGATCGCGCCTGGACCGATGGCGTACGTGTGGCGGTCGACGTCGTAAACGCCGCGGGCGGCGTCAACGGCCGACGGCTGGAAGTGATCGTTGAAGACAACCGGAGCGAGCCCCAGGAGGCAGTCACCGTCTACAAGAAAATGATGTCCTCCGACAAGGTGGACGCGTTCCTGTCGGGCTGCGTGTCGGCTGGTAACCTGGCGGCCGCTGGCATGGTGGCAAAGGCGCAGATCCCGATGGTGCTCTGCTCGATCCTGCCGCAAAACGCAGACCACGTGAAATGGGCGTTTTCCACGCTCCCGCCGGCCGGGTTCGAGGTGGCCAAGCGGATGGAGTTCCTCCAGCAAGACACCCAGATCCGCAAGGTGGGCGTGCTGCACGACCCCACACCCTACGCAAACCTGCAGAAGGGGTTCGCCGAAAAAAATGCTGCGAACTACGGTCTCACGCTGGCCGGGGTCGATCAATACAAACAGGATGATGCCGACCTGTCGGTACAGATCGGGAAAATGAATTCCAACGGGGCAGGCGCTGTACTCAAGATCGGTCTGGGCGGCACGACGCTCACCGCCGCCAAGAACATCAAGCAGCTGGGTCTGCCCATGTTGATGCTCACCTCGATCGAAGACCTCGCGGTCTTTCGACCCGTAGCCGACGTGCTGGGTCCGCAGTTCTTCTTCGTAGCCGCGCCTTCGCAAATTGCCGACGCATTGCCCGCTGGTCCCCTGAAGGATGCCATCGGCGCCTTCATGACCCCCTGGAAGGCCAAGCACGGCGACCGCGACCCGAACTGGGCCGGCCGCGGCTGGGATGCGGTGATGATCACGGTCGCTGCTATCCGGAAAGCCAATTCATTCGAAGGGCCGAAGGTGCGCGACGCCATTGAAACCATCACCGGTTTTCAGGGCACCACCGGCGTTTACAACTTCTCGCCTGCGGTTCACCAGGGGATCACCGAGAACCCCTTCAAGATCGCGACCATCCGGGAGGGCAAGGTCGCGATCGTCAAGTAAACGGACAAGGCTCGGCAGCGCATGACACCCGCTCTCACGCAATCGAACGCCCCCGTGCTCGCGGTGCGCGGCCTCTCCGCGCGCTATGGCAACGTGCTTGCGCTCCGCCCGGTGGATCTGCACCTCGAGCGCGGAGAACTGGTGGCGGTGCTGGGGCCCAACGGCGCGGGCAAATCCACGCTGCTACGCGCGCTGATGGGGCTCACGCCAGGCAGTGGCCGGGTCGAGTTCGAAGGAAGCCCTCTACCCCGGAACGACCCTCGGGTGGTCACCCAGCGCGGCGTGGTGCTGGTGCCCGAGGGCCGCGGGGTATTTGGCCCCATGACCGTACGCGAAAACCTCGAACTCGGCGCCTACCTTCTGAAGCGAAACAGCGGCGAGTTCTCTGCCCGGCTGGACCGTGTGTTTGCGCTGCTGCCGCGACTGCGCGATCGCCAGACCCAACTGGCCGGGTCACTCTCGGGTGGCGAGCAGCAGATGCTTGCCATTGGCCGAGCGATGATGGCGGGGCCCAGGCTGCTCCTCCTCGACGAACCCTCGCTCGGCCTGGCACCGCGGCTTGCCGCAGAAATCATCGGTACGCTCGCCACGCTCAATCAGCAGGGGCTGCCCGTGCTCCTGGTGGAGCAACGCGCGCCCATGGCGCTCAAGATCGCACGCCGCGCCTACCTGATGGCCGTCGGCCGCATCGTCGCCGAGGTCACGCCCGACGAGATCGCCTCCCCGCATGACCTCGCCCGCTATTACTTTTCACATGAATCCGTCTGAGCGCATCGGCACCGCGCTCAAGTCAGTCGGCTGGCTGGCCGGCGCAGCGTTGGTGATCTATGCATTCATTGATGGCGGCTATCTGGTCACCGTGCTTGGATTTGCTGCCATTTATGCCATCTTCGTGTCGGGGCTCAATTTCTTCATGGGCTACACCGGCCAGGTGTCGTTCGGGCAGAACGCCTTCGCAGCAATTGGGGGCTACACCTCGGCCGTGCTCACCACTGCCTTCGGATGGGGGGTATTTCCTGCCATGGCGCTGGGCATTGCCGCGGCTGCGCTACTGGCACTCCTGGTGGGCTTTCCGACATTGAGGCTACGCGGTCACTACCTTGCCATGGCCACGCTCGCCCTCGGCATGATCGTTCAGGAAATCGCGGTGCAGTGGGACAGCGTCACCATGGGCTATACCGGCATTGCGGCCATCCCCGCACTCGGTGCCTGGGGCCACGAACTCCCTAGCGATCGCTGGCAACTTGCCGCGCTCCTTGTTGCGCTTGCACTGTGTCTGGGGGTGGCCTCGCGGCTTAAACACTCAAGGCTCGGGCAGGCACTGGCCGCCATCGCCGGTTCTGAAGACGCTGCACGGGCGCTTGGCATCGACGTCGCCCGGTACAAACTGATCGCGTTTGTGATCGCGGCAATCTATGCCGCTTTTGCGGGCTCACTCTTTGCGCACTTTGTCGGATTTGTGAGCCCCGAGGTGTTCGGACTACACATGGTGGTGCTCGGCTTCACCATGCTTTATGTGGGCGGTATCGGTACCGTGGCGGGCCCGATGGTGGGGGCGCTCATCATCAGCCTTCTTCCCGAGACCTTCCGCGGCTTCAAGGAATTCCAGGATCTTGCTTACGGTGCCGCGCTCATCCTGATCCTCATCTACGCACCCCGGGGCCTTGCCTCGCTGATTCGCCGCTGGCGGCTCCGCCGACCCGATCAGGAGTCCCCGTGACAACGCTCCTGGAGGTCCGCGATCTCACCCAGCGCTTTGGCGGCCTCACTGCGGTCGACCAGGTGAGCTTTGGCATTGAAGCAGGCCGCGTAAGCGCGGTCATCGGCCCCAACGGGGCGGGCAAGACCACGCTCTTTAACCTCATCTCTGGCTTTCAGCGTCCAGTGAGCGGCAGCATTCACTTCGAGGGCCGCGATATTACCGGGCTTGCGCCGCACCGGATCGCCGCAGAAGGACTGGTCCGCACCTTTCAGCTTGTGCAATTGTTTAGCGAACTCACCGCCCGTCAGAACGTAGAGGCCGGTTGCCACCTTCGCGGGCGGGGCGGGGTGTGGGCCGCGCTCAGCCGGCATCGACGGGCTCGTGAAGAGCTGGCCGACTCGGCTCGGGTCGCGCAGGAACTGCTCGCTTTTGTCGGACTCGATTCACGCGCCGAGACCGAGGCAGGCGCGCTGACCTACGGTCAGCAGCGGCTGCTCGAGGTGGCGCGAGCACTGGCCGCAGGCCCTCGACTCCTGCTTCTCGATGAACCAGCGGCGGGGCTGAATGCCATCGAAACCGATGCGCTCGCCGATACCATCGGACGCATCATCGCCCGCGGCACCACGGTGCTGCTGATCGAACACGACATGAATCTTGTGATGCGCGTGGCAAGCCATATTGTGGTGCTCGATTTTGGAAGAAAGATCGCTGAAGGCACGCCCGATCAGATCCAGCAGGATCCGGCTGTACTCGAAGCCTATCTCGGGGGTGCTGACCTTTCCCCCGCCATCGCTCAGGACGCGGGGGCCTGAACCGTGGACATCACACTGGTCATTCAGACCGTCATTTCGGGAATCGGTACCGGCATCATTTACGGCCTCATCGGGATCGGTTTCTGCGTGATCTACAACGCCTCGGGGATCGTCAATTTCGCACAGGGCATGTTTGTGATGCTGGGCGGCATGGTGACCCATGCACTCCTCACCCACGCCGGGCTGCCCCTTGCGCTCGCCATTCCGCTCACGATCGTGCTCGCCGCTGCGCTTGGCATTGCGGTGGACCGATTGGTGGTGCAACCCCTCTGGCGACGCAACGCCACCATGTTCGTCATGATTCTTGCCACCCTGGCCGCACAGATCGTGGTGGAGCGCCTCACGCTGATGATCGCAGGCGATCAGCCGCGAACCTTTTCGGGGTTCACCACTGCTGCGCCCTGGAAGATTTCGGGCATTGCAATCAGTCCGCAGCTGGTGTGGATCGCGGGCGCGTCGCTGGTGCTGGTGGCCGGGCTGGCATTGTTCTTTGCACGCACCCGAACCGGGCGTGCGATGCGCGCCTGCGCAATCAACCGCGAGGCGGCGGCGCTGCAGGGTATTCCAGTCTCGCGCATGCTCGCCCTGTCCTTTGCGCTATCGGCTGCGCTCGGCGCGATAGCCGGCATTCTCATCACTCCCACGCAATACACCGCATTCAACGTGGGCGTTCCGTTTGCCATCTCGGGATTCATCGCTGCCATTCTGGGCGGGTTCGGCAACGCGGCGGGCGCCTTCGCAGGCGGCATCATGCTGGGCGTTGCGCAGGCGCTCGCCATTGTGCTGTTCGGCGCTGGCTTCAAAAACGTTGCAGCACTCTCGATCCTCTTGATTTTCCTGCTCGCAAGGCCGCAGGGTCTGTTTGGCAAAGCGCATTGATCCACTCTGGAGACAAGTTCATGAATCTGCACCAGGTTGACTGGAACGCCATCGACTGGAAGCCGGTCCGCGAAGGCGTTGATCGAAAGTCTTTCTCGGGTACCGGCTGCACGCTGGCGCTACACCGGCTCATGCCCGGTCACGAGCCCAAGCCCCACCAGCATCCGCACGAGCAGGTGGTCTACATCCTCGCTGGACGGATCCGTTTTCATGTCGGGGAGGCAGTGACTGAGCTTGGCGCAGGCGGGCTCCTGCGGGTCCCCCCCAATACCATGCACTGGGGTGAAGTGCTGGGCGATGAGCCCGTGCTCAATCTAGACGTGTTCACGCCGCACCGCCCCGAGTACGACTGAAACACCGCCCGCACGCCGAGTGCGCCCGCCGATCAGAATCTGGCGGGCAAACCCGCCGATCGTCATCGCTGATCGTCTGACGTACCGGGTCGGATCAAGTATCGCCCGGGCACTCACCCCGAAGCTTTGTCGCTTCACGACACGCTTCGAGGGAGAACCCGATGAGCTCCGATATCAGACTGAAGGCGGCCGCGCACCGCCGCGCGATGTGGGTCACCGCGCTCGTGTTTGCGACGGCGATCGGAACCGGCCTCTTGGTGACCGATTGCGGTGGGCGAGGCAATAACAATCACGCAAACGGCGCATCCACAAGCGGTGCGAGCCAGGCAGGCTCGAACGGCAGTGAACCGGTTCTCACTGCCCAAACGGCTGTGGCGGCCGCCGCATTGACGCCGGTCCCCACACCGCTTTACGGTGTGACCATTGACGACATCAGCGAACTGCCGGCAATCATCGAGTCGTTACAGCGCCTATCCCGTAAGCCCACCGCCCGTATCGTCTTTGACGAAACCGTCGGACCGGCCTACTACCGCAAGGCGGCGATCGCCATGTCGCAGGTGAGCTATCTGATGGGCGAGATCCTCGACTCAGCTTATGTGCGGCGGATCAGCGTGAATGGCTATCTCAATCGCACCACGCGTTACCTCGACTCGATGGGCGACATCGTGCATATCTGGGAGGTGGGCAACGAGGTGAACGGAGAATGGCTGGGCACCACCTCGAGCGTGGTGGCGAAAATCAGTGGTGCCTACGACCTGGTGAAGGCGCGCGGCAAAGTCACTGCGCTCACGCTTTACTACAACGAGGAATGCTGGTCGAGGCGGGCGAACGAAATGTTCACCTGGGCTCAGGCCAATATTCCAGCCAGAATGAAGCAGGGTCTGGACTATGTGCTGATCAGCTACTACGAGGAGGACTGTAACGACCTGCGGCCCGATTGGCCCACCGTGTTCGCAAAGCTCGCCGCAATGTTTCCCAATTCGAAGATCGGGTTTGGCGAAGTGGGCACCAGTGATCCGGCCCGCAAGGCCGAAACACTCCAGCGCTACTACACCATGAAGATTGATCAGCCCAATTACATCGGCGGTCATTTCTGGTGGTACTACCGCGAAGATATGGTGCCCTGGACGCTGCCTCTCTGGAGCGTACTCAACACCGCCATCCAGTCGCCATAGTCGGAGAACCCGCGGGGACTTGAGCCCCGCGGTTTGCGGCGGTGACGGGCTGCGCATAGCATCCGGCCTTTCACCGTCTGGATGTTCACTTTGCAAGACGCGCGCGCCTCCTCGCCGACCCCGTCAGATCCTACCGCCCCCCGGCCCACCGATCGAACCACCGCGCTGGGTGCCACCTTCTCGGCGCTCTGCCTCGCTGGATGTGCACGCAGCAAGTCCTGGCTGGTGGCATTCCTGAAGGAACTTGGCTGGACCTCCCCGCGCGGCGTCCCGTTCACGCTCGACGAGGTGGGGATCGCCTTGAATCGCCTCACAAACGACGGCCTCGCAGAGACATTGCCCGGTCTCGGCTTCATCGCACCTGAAGAAGAGCGCGAGGAGTGGTTGCTCGAGTTCTTCGATGCCGACCTGATGGCGCGGGCCTGGAAAGCCTGGGTAAGGGCCCAGACGCCGATATCGGCCTCAAGCGCCTACACCCCGGTACCGATGCTTCGAGAGCCCGATGAACCGATCGCACTCGGTCGGCTTCTGGTGTATTCGTCGCTGGATCGCCACCAGTTCGACGCCCAGAGCGTTCATCTTCGGCTGACGGATGATCGACCGCTGGTGCTGGGGATGCTCGATCCGTTTTTGCCCGGTGCCTTCGCACGAATCGATGCCCGGCGCCGTCACCGCCTGCTCGAGCGCTGGACGACGATGTTCGACACCACGCAGCCGATCTGGCGTGGTCTGATCGACTGGCTCGATGCCCGTATCGAACCCGGCACCGGCGCCCCAGACGCCGGCGAATTAGGCGCAGCGCCACGGCTAGCGGTTGCACGGCGACGTGCCAACGCGGGTGACGTTCAGGGCGCGCTTGCCGCGATAGCGTCTCTGGACGACCCGCGGAGCGGGGAAATCGTCGCGCTGGTATCTGCCCTCGAAGGCCGCTGGGACGATGCCGTCCTCGGGTTTAAAAGCACTCGAAAGCTGATCGCGAGAGAGCGTAGTGCCCGACAGGGACTGCTCAGCGCGGAAGCTTTGCGCTGGTTTCTCATCGCCCTTCTCGCGCGTGCGGAATCTGCCGACTGGAGCACCGCACGCAAACTTGCCATCACGGAATCCGGCTCGCGTAAACCGGGCCTGGACGGCTGGGGGCTCTGGGCCCACGCCATCGGCTGCCGGCTGGGCGAGGAACGGCCCTCGCTACGGGCCTTCGCTGGCCCGGACGTCAGAGGCCATCGCTCGCGTGAAGACCCCGACCGCTTGCTCCTCGCTGCCTGGTTGGGGCTGGAACCCGAGGGATGGACGCTTGAGCACTGCCAGGTCGTGCTGGAAGATCTCGCCCAGCGGCGACTCCTCTGCCGCGAAGACCTGCTGCGAGATGCGCTCAAGCGTCTCGGTTTGCCCGCGCCCGCTCCCGCCCAGAATCGACAGCACCTCGCACCCGCCTTCCTCGGCGCGCCGCGCGAGCCGTGGCGCGATGCGCTCGAGGCCATCGCGCGGATCACCCCCGCGCAGACGCCTTCCCGAACTGCCGTGCAGGCAGGTACGCTCGCCTGGGTCATCGATACCGATACGATCGGTCGGGTGATCGATATCGCGCCCCACGAGCGTCTGGCGAGTGTCCGGGCGCGCTCAAAGCTTCGCGAACTCACCCTCGCCAAGATTGCACGCGCCACCGATCTCGATCCGCGCGATGCCGCGGTCGCACGATGTATCGAGCCGATGCGTCGGGGCCGTAGCAGCTACGGTATCGATGTGTCGGCCGCAGCGGTCGCGCTGATCGGACATCCGGCGGTGATGCTCCGCGAGGCGCCGGATGAGCCCATCGAATTACGCGAGGCGCTGCCCGAACTGGAGGTCCGTCGCACGCGCGCTGACGACGGATCGGAAGCCTTCGAATTTCATCTGCTCGACCCGATCCGTGAATCGGATCTGCCGTTTCTCGGCGACCGCTGGACCGCCGCCAATCCCGAAACAGAAATCGCGCGGCGCAACAGCGTGCGCGTTTTACAAGGCCTTGAAGGGCACGCACGACTGCTGCGTATTTCGCCAGCGCATCGCCAGGTAGCCGAGCTGATTTCGCGGCGCTGGCGGGTGCCCGTGGATGCACGCGCCGAACTCGATGCTGCACTTCGCGCGCTGGCCGGCCACTTCCAGCTGCAAAGCGACGCCGAAGCCGGCAATGCGGTGGACAGCGACAGCCGGCTGCGCGCGCAATTTTCACCCCGGGGAGACGCAGTGCAGTTGCGGCTGGTCGCACAGCCGTTCGGCGCTTTCGGGCCGACTCTGACCCCGGGCAGCGGCCGAGAGCGGACACTCACCGTGCATGAGGGGCTCGAACTCTCCACCCGGCGTGACCTTCAGGCCGAGCGCGCGCATCTGCAACAGGTGATGGAGACACTGCCCTTCCTCGCCGATGACGATCCCGCCGACGCGTGCTGGCTGCTGACCGATCCCGAACAGACGCTTCAGGCGGTCGAGCGCCTGCCCACACTCGATTGCATCGCGGGCCTGGACTGGCCACGTGGCAAATCGCTTCGCGTCAACACGCTCAGCCCGCAGGCGATTAGCGTCTCCGTGGCATCCTCCTCCGACTGGTTTGCACTTCAGGGTGAAGTGCGGATCAATGAGGCCCGCGTGCTGTCGCTGCAAAACCTGCTGGGCATGATTCGCGATCACGGCGCGCGTCGCTTCGTGCCGCTCGGCGATGGCGAGTACCTCGCGCTGACCGAGCGGCTGCGGACCCAACTCGCCGATCTGGCCGCAGTCTCCGAATCGAACACCGACCGGCTGGTGCTACCCCGCGCCGCCGCAGCATTTGCCGAGGCAGCGCTGGCGGACTTTTCCATCGAAGCCGATCAGCCGTGGCTTGCTGGCGCCCGGCGACTGGAGGAAGCGGCAGCGCTGGAAGTCGAGGTGTCTGAGGCGCTACAGGCGGAGCTTCGCGACTATCAGCGTGACGGCGTCACCTGGATGACCCGCATGGCGCATGCTGGACTGGGCGCCATCCTGGCCGACGACATGGGTCTGGGAAAAACCATCCAGACACTCGCGCTCCTGCTCGGTCGCGCCGCGCTGGGCCCAGCGCTCGTCGTCGCGCCCACTTCGGTCTGCGGCAACTGGGTCGCGGAGGCTGCGCGCTTTGCGCCACCGCTTCGGGTACTGGCGTTCGGCGCAGGCGATCGCACGGCCATGCTGGAGGCGCTCGGCGCGGGCGATGTGGTGGTCGCAAGCTATGCGCTCACCATGATGGAAGGTGCTGCGCTCGCCGAGCGTCGCTGGTCTACGCTGGTCCTCGATGAAGCGCAGATGCTCAAGAACGCGGCCACACAGCGCGGGCGCGCGATTGCAGCGCTCAACGCCGATTTCCGGCTGGCGCTGACCGGCACCCCAGTGGAGAACCGCCTGAGCGATTTGTGGTCGATCATGAATCTGCTGAATCCCGGTTTACTCGGCAAAGCGAGCGAATTCAATGAGCGCTTTGCGAGTCCGATCGAACGGCAGCGCGATGAGCCGACCCGCGCCCGGCTGCGTCGTCTCATCAGTCCTTTTCTTCTTAGACGTACCAAAGCTCAGGTGCTAGCCGACCTGCCCGAGCGTACTGAGATCGTTCATCGCGTCGAGCCCGGCGAACGCGAGCGCGAGTTCCTCGAGGCCCTGCGTCGCTCAGCGCGTGAACGCGTCGCCGATCTCGATGGCGACGATCCGCAGCAATCTTTCCATGTGCTGGCCGAGCTCACCCGGCTACGCCGGGCGGCATGCGATCCTCGTCTCGTGGCGCCCGAACTCGGGCTGATCGGCGAGAAGGTGCAGGAGTTCGAACGACTTGCCCGCGAGCTGAGTGCGGGTCGCCACAAGGCACTGGTCTTCAGCCAGTTCACCGACTTCCTGGATCTGCTGGGCGAGCGACTGGAGCATGCGGGAATCCGCTATCAGACCCTGACCGGAAGCACCCCGGCCACCGAGCGAACGCGACGCGTAGCGGCGTTTCAGGCAGGCGACGGCGACCTGTTCCTCATCAGTCTCAAGGCGGGCGGCTTCGGTCTCAACCTCACGGCCGCCGATTACGTGATCATCGTGGATCCTTGGTGGAACCCCGCCGCAGAAGACCAGGCAAGCGGCCGCGCACACCGCATCGGACAGCAGCGCCCGGTCACGGTCTATCGACTGGTCACCGCCGGATCGATCGAAGAGCAGATCATCGACCTTCACCGCCGCAAACGCGACCTCGCCGATGGCGTCCTGCAGGGTCAGGATACCGGGACGGTGATCAGCACCGACGAACTGCGGGCACTCCTGGGCGCCAACTGATTCACCACATCGCCCGCTCGCGACCTCAGAAGAAAGCGAGCAGGCGCTCAGCCACGTCGTCGGGTCGCTCCTCGGCCAGATAGTGACCACAGGCGAGCGCCTCGCCCTGTACATTGAGTGCAACCTTGCGCCACTCGTCAAGCACGTCAAAGCAGCGATGCACCACGCCATGCTGTCCCCACAGCACCAGCGTGGGCGATTCCAGACGCAGGCCGGCGCGACGGTCGCTTCGGTCATGATCAAGATCGATGCCAGCCGAGGCACGGTAGTCTTCACAGAAGCCGTGAAGCGTGGCCGGATCGGCCGCACAGCGCTGATATTCAGCCAGCACCTCAGGCTCAAACGGTGCAAGCCCGGCGTGGCGCCCACCCAGCATGCTGCGAACATAGTCCGGACCCTTCGCGGCAAGCAGCGTTTCCGGCAGGGGGTGAGGCTGTATCAAAAAGAACCAGTGCCAGTAGGCGCGCGCAAACGCCTCCGAGGTCTGCTCGTACATCGCAAGCGTGGGTGCGATATCGAGAAGGGCCAGCGCCGTCACACGCTGCGGATGGTCAGCCGCCATCCGGTGCGCCACCCGGGCGCCACGATCATGGGCCGCCACCGTAAACTGTTCATGACCCAGGCTTCGCATGAGTTCGATGCAGTCCGTCGCCATCACGCGCTTACTGTAGTTGGCGTGATCGGGTGTACCGACCGGCTTATCGCTGTCACCGTAGCCACGCAGATCGGGCGCTACCAAAGTAAAGCGAGATGCCAGTGCAGGCCAGACCTTGCGCCACATCAGATGCGTTTGCGGATGACCGTGAAGCAGGAGCAGAGGCGGCCCCGACTCGGGACCGAGACGAACGTTGAGACTGACGCTACCGTATGCTGAGACCGTGACCCGCCGGGTGGGGGCATCGTAAATGGACATGCTGGCCCTTTCGTGCGGGAGGGGTCAGCGAAGATACCGCCCGGAGCCGGTAGCGATCAAGCGATACGGGCCATGCGAACCCGCCCTAGTGTTGACGCGCTGCAAGGCTGGTCGCGGCAAGCGCCTGCATGTGCGCGACGGTCAACTCACAGAATGCAGTCACGGCAGGCGGCAGGCTGCGCCGCGCCCTGACGTAAACACCCAGGAGCGAGGGCGCTGCCTCTTTGAGCGGAATATGAACCAGACGACGTCTTGCAAGTTCGTCTTCGATGCCAAACCGGTTGACGAACGCAATGCCCCGACCTTGTAGCGCAATACGCTTCATGAGCTCAAACGAACCGGTTTCCAGAATCACCTCGGGCGCTTCAACCTGCGCGGCCAGCAAGGGTTCGAGAGCCTCCCGTAGCGTGAGGTCCGCTGCAGGTAAAACCATGGGAAATCGCATGCAGTGACTGAAGCGAACCGACTTCATGCTGGCCAGGGGATGCGAGGGTCGGGCGACCACCCCCAGATCAAATGACGCCACTGCAAGCTGCCGGAGCTCGGGGTTACGCTGATGTACAAATCCGATGGCGATATCAGCGGATCCATCCATCACCCGTTCAATGGCGCGCCTGGACCCACTGATCCCCACCGAAAAGGTGACTCTGGGATAACGCTCGGCCATGCGCCCGAGGAGAGTCGGTACGAAGGCATGGGTGAGCGCTTCAACCGTGACCAGCCCCACATGCCCAGACTGCAGACCGTCAAGCGCCTGCAGCTCCTGGCTCATGCGCTCTTCGTCCTGCATCACATGAATCGCGTGGCGCGCCAATACCTCACCCGCGGGCGTGAGCTGTAACCCGGTGGGCAGGCGCTCGAACAACGGGGATCCGATCAGCGACTCAAACGCCAGCAACTGGCGATTGAGCGCCGAAGGTGAGATGTGCAGCTGGCGCGCCGCCTGACGAATGGAGCCCGCGCGACGGATGGCATCGAAATGGCGCAGGGCGCGAGACTGAAATTTCATGATCGATCAGGTCCCTCCGTTGGCGCGGGCTGCAAAACATAGAAGAAGAGACAGGTCCATAAAGCGAGCGCGACAGCACTCAGCGCGATCGCCATCACCACGCCCAGGCTCGCGCCTGCGGCGCCCGACAAAATCGCGCCAAGAACAATGCCAAGCAGCCGTGTGACGTTGATGAGCGAGCCCGCCAGCCCCCGATTGTCAGCGGGCACGGCCTCGAGCGTGCGTTCCTGGTAGCCCACCTGAAACACGCCCATCCCGACGCCCGCCAACCAGAGCGCTACGGCAAGCATCGCTGCACTCTGCGCAGACAGCACCAGCGCGATCAAGGCCAGGCCCACCACCGAAAGCGATTGCCCCGATTTCACCAGCACCGCTGAGCGCAGCCTGGATGAGGCGCCGCGGTAGCGCGCGAGCCACAGACTCGTCATCAGCGACCCCGCAGGAAAGAGCGCAATCAGCGCTCCCGCGCCCGCCACAGGAAGGCTTGGCCACCCGGCGAGCGCGAAAGGCACCCACAACATGATCGAAAACAGCGCGCCCTGAACGACGACCGACGCGGCTTGCAAGCCCAGGAACGGTGGCGCGCGCAGCGCGGTCCAGGCGACTGCCGCGGCAGCCGGTCTGGCCGCATGGCCGGTCGCGTGACCGATGATCGCAAGCCCCCAGGGCGCAAGGAACAGCACGAGCAGGGCGAGCGGCGCCCGATACAAAAAGACGCCTGGCCAGCCGAACGCGTCAATCAACCATCCGCCCGCAAGCGGCCCCAGCGCAAGCGCGCCGCTGATCGCACTCGCGTAGAGGGCAAGCGCCTTGGGGCGCTCGGCAGGCGAACTCGCCATGCTCACCAGCGCAGGCGCGCAGGCCATGGCCATCCCTACCGCTGCGCCCTGGAGCGCACGCAGCCCAACCAGCGACAGGAAATCGCCGGCCATGGCGAGCGCGCCATGCGCGAAGACGCTCCCCGCCATACCGACGAGAAACATTCGCCGATGTCCGTAGACATCGCCCAATCGGCCAAACAGCAGCGACGACAGCGACTGGGTGAAGACAAACGCAATCACCACCCAGACGATGTCACGAGGAGCCACCTCGAACGCCGCGGTAATCGCAGGAAACGCCACATTGACCGCAGTGTCGAGCGGCGCCACCATCGCGCCCAGGCAAACCAGGGCGAGGGCGAAAGCGGGTCGCTTCATCCGTGATCACTCGCCTGCGGCATTGGCCACCCCGCGAATCAGCTCGGCGCATTCCTGCGGACGTGTGAGCGGCAGCATGTGCCCAGCGTCAATCTGATGCAGCCGGGCATGGTGCACCGCCTGCATCAACCGCTCGCCCTGGAAGGTAGCCGAGAGCACGCGATCCTGCCTGCCATAGAGCACTTCGATGGGTAGCGTCGGCCGGTTTCCCAGCGTGGGGTAGCTCGCGGTGAGCGCTTCCATCCAGACCGGGATATCCATCAGATCGCGCGCCGCCGCGAGTACATGTGCCGGACGCAGCACCAGCGAGCCGCCGCCCTGTGAGGCGAAATCAACCGGCACGGGGTCCGGCGCGAAAATATCGGTGAGCCAGCGTTCGCGCTGCAGGCGAGCCACCGGGACCGCTACGGTCCATGCCAGGGCACGCCAGACCCAATCGGCGAGCCGAAGCGTCTGAACCAGGTGGCGGGACACCCGAACCGGCGCATGCGTGAGCGGGGCGAGGAGTGCAAGTCCGGCAATTCGGGCTGGCTGCCTGAGTGCAGCGCCCAGCGCAATAGCCCCGCCAAGCGAATGCCCCACCAACACCATACGTTCAATCTGCAGGTGGGCTGCCAGCACCTCCACCAGATCGGCCTGCGCAGCGAGGCTGGGCGTAACGCCTGCCCGCCAACTCGAATAACCCGAACCGGGGCGATCAAAGGCAATCACGCGATACGTGGGAGCCAGGCTCTCGATCAACCGGTAGCTGAAATGGCGAAGCTGCCCACCCAGCCCATGCAACAGCATGATGGTCGGCGCCCGACCCGGGGTGAGCGGGCCGCGATCAACCACATGGAGTCGGGCGCCAGGCAGATCAACGAACCGCCCGAGCGGCGGGACTTCGACCGCCGCCCGCTTGGCCAGTGCTGCGGTGAGCGCCGCGAGCGACAACCCCGCTGCCAGCGGTGCGAGCGCGATCAAGGACAGCGGAACGGACCCGGACATGGGCGCCTTTGAATAAAAACCATGCGTGGCACGCCAGTGTATCGGCGAATGTTCAAGCAGATAAACGCCGGAATGGCACGCTTGTGGGAGTGTTCTGCGATGCGCTAGAGTCCGGCACCGATCAACGATCCCGCCCGCGCGCGACTGCGTGAATGCGCCGGCCGCTGAATCTGGCGGATAGCGCCCATGACACCCGGAGACCTTTTTTGAGCACGGCTGGCCCAGGCCTTCAGCCCGCACCCCGAACGCTCTTCAACACCCCGCTCGTCACCCCGGCGCTTCGGGCACTTGCCCGTACGCTGTTCCGTTTGCTCGGATGGCGCTTTGAGGGTGTGATTCCGACAAACCTGCAGCAGGCGGTCGTCATCGGCGCGCCGCACACCAGCAATTGGGACCTGCCCTATATGCTGATGGCGGCTTTCGTGCTTGAACGGGAACTTCACTGGCTGGGTAAAGCGCAGATCTTTCGTTTTCCCTTTGGCGGATTGATGCGCTGGATGGGCGGTATTCCAGTTGATCGTAGCCGCGCCAACAATCTGGTCGATGCAGCGATTCAGTGCTTTACGGCCGAGCGCGCGCCCCTGCTGCTGCTGGTTCCGCCCGAGGGCACCCGGAAGGCGGTCACCAC
>JAGWXN010000040.1 GCA_018969885.1 Betaproteobacteria bacterium
TGTCTGCCAGTTGAGTTTTCATGACCGCCCTCACTGTTGAGCCCCAACGCATGCGCTTTGCCGAGCCGCTCGCGCTCGCGAGTGGCGCCGCGCTAGGCGACTATGAGCTCGTCTACGAAACCTATGGGGAACCCAACGCTGATCTGAGTAACGCAGTGCTCGTGTGCCATGCGCTCAATGCCTCGCATCATGTGGCGGGTGTATCGGCCAACGACCCTCAGGACATCGGCTGGTGGGACAACATGGTGGGGCCTGGCAAGCCGGTCGATACGCGCCGTTTCTTTGTGATCGGGGTCAATAATCTCGGCAGCTGCTTTGGCTCAACCGGTCCAATGTCGATCAATGCCGCAACCGGCAAGCCCTATGGTCCGGATTTTCCGGTGCTCACCGTCGAGGACTGGGTCCATAGCCAGGCGAGACTCGCCGACCGGTTGGGGATCCGGCAGTTTGCTGCGGTGATGGGGGGAAGTCTGGGCGGCATGCAGGCGCTTGCCTGGAGCACGCTCTATCCTGAACGGCTGCGGCACTGTGTGGCGATCGCCACCGCGCCGCGGCTCTCAGCGCAGAACATCGCCTTCAATGAAGTGGCGCGGCGCGCGATTCTCACCGATCCTGAGTTTCACGGCGGGCGTTTCTACGAGCACGGCGTGGTGCCGTCGCGCGGCCTGCAGGTGGCACGCATGATCGGCCACATCACGTATTTGTCCGACGACTCGATGGCTGAAAAATTCGGCCGGGCACTGCGTGACAACACCGAGCGCGCGCGCCCTGGCGACTATCGCTTTACGTTTGATGTCGAGTTCGAAATCGAGTCGTATCTGCGCTATCAGGGCGAGAAATTCGCCCGCTATTTCGATGCCAACACGTATCTGTTGATCACCCGCGCGCTCGATTACTTCGACCCCGCGCGCGCGGCCAACGGTGACCTGTCGCAGGTGCTGGCTCACGCCCGCGCTTCATTTCTTATCGCGTCATTTACCACCGATTGGCGCTTTGCCCCCGAGCGCAGCCGCGAGATCGTGCAGGCGCTTCTGAAGGCGGGCCGGCGCGTGAGCTATGCCGAGATCGACGCCCCGCATGGGCACGATGCCTTTTTGCTCGAGGACCCGCAGTATCACGCGATCGTGCGCGCCTATTTCGAGCGGGTGGCAGCTGAAATCGCCGGAGGCTCCGATGAGCGTTGAGGCGAACATGGCAACCAGCGCCACCGCACGGCTACGCCCCGACCTGGCGCTGATCGCGCAATGGATTCCGCACGGCGCGAGGGTGCTCGATCTGGGTTGCGGGGATGGGGCGCTGCTCGATTACCTCAGTCGCGAGCGGGGCTGCACCGGTTACGGCGTGGAGATTGACGATGCCCGGGTGCTCGCCTGTGTGCGCCGTGGTGTCGATGTGATCCAGCGCGATATCGAGGCCGGTCTCGGCATGTTCGGTGCCGGGGCCTTCGATGTCGTGGTGCTGTCCATGGCATTACAGGCCACCCACCAGACTGAAAAAGTGCTGGCCGAGATGAGCCAGGTGGCGGCCCAGGGCATTGTGTCAATTCCCAACTTCGGTCACTGGTATCACGCCTGGTCGATCCTCATGGGGCGGATGCCGGTCTCGCGCGAAATGCCCTACCAGTGGTACGACACGCCGAACCTGCACCTCGCCACGATCCGCGATTTCGAGGAGTTTCTCGCGCGGCTGGAACTGTCGATTCTGCGGCGCGCCTTTCTGGCCAACGGGCGAATGATCGAGCGCTTGCCTGGCCTGCGCGCCACGCAGGCGATTTACAGTTTCAGGCGCGGGTGAGAAGGGCGGCAGGCAGAGCAGGGCCAGCCGAAGAAGCCGCCGGCTGAGAAGCGACCGGCCAAAGATACGGCCCGCGAGGATGCCGCGCGCTGAGCACGGTCGCTGTCGGCGCGTCCCCGGCTCACCGAAGGCCGGTCAGCCTTAACGCAACCCCGGCCGCGCCGAACACGGCAAGGGTTGTGATGACCGGCCACTTCCGTCGCGCAAGCAGCCACCAGGCAAGCGCCACGGCCACGAGTGCCAGCAGATCGACCCCACCGTCAGGGCGAACGCCCACCGCGCGAGCCAGCACGACCGCGAGACTTGCGATCACGCCGACGACCGCAGCGGTGATCGCTGCGAGCGTCGCATCGAGCCGCGGCAGGTTGCGGGTGGCCTCCACCAGTGGCCCGCCCGCGAGAATGAAGACGAACGATGGCAGGAAGGTGAAATAGGTGGCGACCAGCGCCGCCGCAGCGCCGGCTTGCACGAGGCTGTCAGCCCCGAAAATCTGCTGGGTCCAGCCGCCGATAAAGCCGACGAAGGTCACGATCATGATCAGCGGACCGGGGGTGGTTTCGCCCAGGGCGAGGGCGTCGAGCATCTGCGCCGACGTGAGCCAGCCGTAGTGCTCGACCGCTGCCTGGTGGACGTAAGGCAACACGGCGTAGGCGCCGCCAAAGGTGACGAGCGCGGCCTGCGTGAAAAAGCCCGCCATGTCGATGAGCGTGGTGCTGTTCGCGCTTAACCGATGACAGGCCAGCCAGCCCAGTGCCCAGAGCGCCAGGCCGATCGCGGCAATTGCGGCCAGGCGCGCTGGCCTTGCCCGAGCGTGCGCCGGTGCGGGCGTGTCGTCATCGATCAGCGCGCGCGCCCGGGGTTCGGCCGCGCCTGGGGTGCCCGCCGAGTTGGACGTCGATCGGCCTGCCGAAGGTAGGTGCGTTGAGGGGGCGGCCGGCTCGGGTGTGTGCCGCGCATCCGATCGCTGAGGGCCTGCCGCCGAGCTCGCGGCACGTCCGCCAATCAGCCCGATCAACGCGGCGGCAGCGATCACCAGCGGAAACGGCAGTCCGCCCAGGTGAAGCGCAACGAAAGCGCCGATCGCGATCAGCCCCAGATGTAACTGTCGGAGGGTTCTTGAGCCAATCCGCCAACCCGCCACCAGCACCAGCGCCACCACAGCGGGTTTGATGCCCGCCAGCAGCCCGCTCACGGCGGGAAGATGCCCATACGCCATGTAGCCCCAGGCAATCAGGGTGATCAGGATGAAGGACGGCAGCACGAAGAGCAGCCCGGCGAGGATGCCGCCTGCGCTCCGGTGCATGAGCCAACCGAGGTAGGTGGCAAGCTGCTGGGCCTCGGGGCCGGGCAGCAACATGCAGTAGTTGAGCGCATGCATGAAGCGCTTTTCGGAGATCCAGCGCCGGCGCTCGACCAGATGCTCATGCATGAGCGCGATCTGTCCGGCTGGTCCGCCAAAGCTGATAAAGCCAAGCTTGAGCCAGAACATGAGCGCATCGCCAAACGGGACCGGCGATGCCAGGGCATGCTCCGGTGGTCGATCGGGGACTGGGGCTTTCGGGTCCGCGGCCGGCAGAGGGGAATCAGGGGGCGCTGTCATCGGGTGCCTTGACGGACGCATCGCAAAGCGCAGAGCATAGTCCTTGCCGGCGTAGTCCGCTTGGACTGGCCTCCTGGCTGATTGCCGCCTTGCGATCCGAGCCCCGACTATCGGTGCATGACGCATCGACTGCTCTGCGGCGTGCCTGCGCCCGCTTTTAGTTTTCTGCCATCCGTTTCGTGCGAGCGCGGCCAGTCGCCGCCCTGGCGCGTGCGTGCATGGGTCGTTCCGCTCCTCACCTGGCTTTTGGTGGCAGCGACCGGGCCGGCATGGGCGGCCTGCAGTCCGGCGGGCGGCTGGCCGGGCGCGCCCCGGGCGGCCTCGCCCGTCGGGTCGGTGCTCGATGGCCTGGGAATGCTGGGGCCCCTAGGCCGCGCCGAAACCGCGCTCACCGCCGCCCTTGCCGGTCCCAGCGGCGACGCGGTGCCCGATTGCGCGGGCAGCCCGTCCTCATCCGCCCAGGCCGAGCCCGCCAGTCTGCCGTCGGCCGCCCCCGATCGCAGCGCGGGCAACCCCTTCGATGTGGTGACAGGCAGCAAGCACGAACACCGCATCGATCTTGTGCTGCCTGCCGTCGACACGATTACCGCCATCGATGCGAGCGGTCGCGCAAGCGGTGCGCTCGAGCACGTCTCGGCTGGCGAGTCGCTACTCCTCCAGTTCAGCCGGTTCTACTCGAGCGCCAACGCGTTCTCGCTTACGCTCGGGCCCGGCTGGAGCCACAGCTTCGACACGCGGCTCGCACGCCGTCGTCTCCACCAGGCGCCCGGGGCGGGTCTGCCGGCGGCGGAATTGCAGGTTCTGCAGGCCGATGGCCGACGGATCACGATGCGGCCGGTTACGCGACTCTCCGAGGCCCGGGTTCGCTACCAGGGCGCCGATCTGTCCGACGGGGTGATCGAAGAGGACGCCCAGGCGCCCGATCTCCCCTGGGTGTGGCGCTGGCCTTCCGGTCGACGGCTGGTGTTCGATACACGGGGTCGGCTTTCCCTGGTCCAGGCCCCCGATCTGGACCGGCTGCAGCTGGGCTATGACGAACACGGGCGTCTGGCGCGGGTGGAAGATCGCCATGGGCGAGCGATCCGATTTGTCTATCAGGCGGGGCGACTGACCGAGCTGGGATTGCCCGACGGCCAGTCGATCCGCTACGCCTATGACGGCGAGCGGCGGCTCACCGGGGTGCGCTATCCGGATGGTCGGCTGGTTCAACATCATTACGAGGACGCGGGCGCAGGCAAGCTCACCGGCACCACCGAGCCTGACGGACGGCGCAGCCGCTTTCGCTACCAGGCGGACGGCCGGGTCGTGGCGAGCGCGGGCGATGTGAACGAGCCCGCCACCGAAGTGCTCGCGCGATACCGGTTGGACGATGCGGGCGGCCACGCAGGCGAAACCGAGCTCGTCTTTCGTGGCACGCGCACCCGCTATCGCTGGCGGATCGGGTCATCCGGCGAGCAGATGCTCGTGGCGGCCGACGGTCCGGGCTGTCCGGTCTGTCCGAGCGTCGCCCAGGCCACCCTGCGTGATGCGCAGGGCCGGCTGGTTGGTATCGGTATCTGGCGCCTCGCCTACGACACCGCGGGCCGGGTGGCGAGCCTCGTGAGGGGCACCGATGCCGACGCGCCGGCATGGCGGTTCAGCTATCCGGATGCGGACCCGCTTGCGCGGCCGACCGCCATTGATGCGCCGGGTGTGCTGGCGGACCGGCGGCGACACATCGAGCTCGCCTACAACGATCGCGGGCAGGTCATCCGGCTGGTTGAGCGCGGGTGGGCGCCCTATTCCGATGGCGTGCGCCCCGTGGCGCGGGCCGTGCGGGTGATTCATGCCGAGGGCGGCGAGCTCGCGGGCAAGCGGATTGCGCTCGAGCAGCTGGGGCCCGCGCCGGTCGCGGGGTCCATGCCGTCGCCGGTCGGCGGCGCTTCGCACGCCGAGTCCTGGTCGACGGTGATCGCGCGCACCGAGTTCCGCTTCGATCGGCTCCGCCGGCTGGAGGCGGTGGTGCACCCGGAGTCGGTGACCCGCCGGGTTGAGCGCGATTCGCTCGGACGGCCGGTTCGCGAAACGCTCGCCGATGGTCTGGTCATCGCAAGGCGTTTCGATGCGGGGTGGCAACTCGCACGTCTGGACCACGGCGCGCGGGTGCTCGAGTGGCTGCGCGATCGGCATGGACGGTTGTCCGCGATCGGCCAGGGCGCGGGGCGTCCTGTGCCGGTTGATCACCCCGTTCTCAGTCAATTAGTAAGTGATTACTCATCTCAAAATCTAATGGCGATGGGGAGCTCCGCGGATATGCATCAGTCGTCTGAGGCCATCGCCCGCGCGCAGCCACCAGGCAGTTTGCCCCTGGGATTGCTGATCGTGAGCCCTTCGCTCGTACAGATGGATGCAGACGGACGGACGACGGAGACCCGTTTCGATGACCTCGGACGGGTGATCGAGGAGCGCTCGGCGCAGCGCGGGGTTCGCCAGGTGTTCCATGATGCGAGGGGCCATCCGGTGAGGATGGTCCTGCCCGATGGCAGCCTCGAACTGCGCGAGTTTGATGCGGCCGGGCGGCTGCTCGTCCGAGAGCAGGTGGCCGCGGGCGGGCGCGTCAGCACGCGGTTTCTGTGGACGGGGATGCGGCTCGTCGGCCTCGATCATCCGGAGCATGAGCTTCGGGCCACGCATGATGAAGCCGGCCGTTTACGTCGTCTCACGCACCGTCTGGGTACCCGGTCAATCCATTATGACTTTAGCTATGACGAGGCTTTCCGGCTCAGTGAGCGCTCGCTTGGTGACGGAATTCGGCTGCGCTATGAGTATGATTCAGCGGGTCGTCCCCACCGGCTGGGGCTGGTCTTGCCCGAACGCGCCGAGCCCGTCTGGCTGGTCGAGTCGGTCGAGTATCAGGCAGGCGAGGCGGTCTCCGAGCGGCTGGGCGCAGGGGTGCGTGCGCTTCGCCGGTTTGACCGCGAAGGGCGGCTCGCCTCGCTCGAGTGGCGCCGCGAGCGCGGCGGCGAGTCGCTCGCTCGCTTCGAGATCCGGCGCCGCGATGACGGCCTGATGGCGGCGATCGAGCGCCTGGACGGCGAGGAGCGCTTCGGCTTCGATGCAGCAGGCCGGCTGATCGCGCGTGAGTGGCAGCGCAAGGGCGGCGCGACCCAGCGTTCGTTCTATCACTACTCCCCGGGGGGTGACCTCAGGCTGCTCCGCGATGAATCGGGCCGTACCGAACCGGTGCTGCCGGCCCTGTCGGACCCAGCGGGCCGGCCGCTTCGCCATGGCGCCTGGCTGCTGGGCTATGGGGCGTCGGGCCGGATCGAGCGGGCGGAACGCAGCCCCGAGGCGCTGCCCGCCCGCGAGCAGACGCCGCCCCTCCCCAGCGCGATCGACTATCGCTACAACGCGTTGGGCGAGCGGGTGCTCAAGCGCGTCCACGACCCGGTGCCTCGCACCACGCGCTTTCTCTATCACCAGAACGCACTGGTCGCGGAGCTCGACGAAGCGGGCCGGATCACGCGGCACTTCATCCGCTGGCAGGGCCGGGTCGTGGCGATTGTCGAGCCGGATGTCCAACCGCAGGGGGTAGCGCGGCGTGGCGCGCGCCCGCCCGCCATCACCTGGCTTTTGGCCGATCCGCTGGGTACGCCGCAGGGGGCGGTCGATCAGACCGGCCGTGTGGTCTGGCAGGCCCGGCTGGGGGCCTATGGCGAGGTGCTCGAGGAGAACGGGCGATTTGATCAGCCGCTGCGCTTGCCCGGCCAATATCACGATCGGGAGACCGGGCTCTACGACAACTATCAGCGCACCTATGATCCCCGTCACGGGCGCTATCTGGAGCCCGATCCGCTGGGGCTTGCCGCCGGCTGGAATCTCCACGCCTACGCAGCCGGCAACCCGGTTCAGGCGACCGACCCCCTCGGGCTGATTCTTTTTGCCTTTGATGGCACCGGCAACAGTGATCCCGCGCGCGCGCCCGACACGCTCTCCAACGTCGCCAAGTTCTTTAGTCTCTATGGCGCGAGCGAGCGCCACTACATGAGCGGCGTGGGGACCCTGGACCGCGGCTCAGGGATCGGCGCCGATGCCTTGGATACGCTGCAGGCCTCGAGTGCGCGTCGCCGGGTCGATCACATGCTCGGGGTGCTCGACCGCGCGCTGCGGTCGCCCGAGACCCGCGGCGTGCCGGTCAATGTCGATGTGGTCGGGTTTTCACGCGGTGCGGCGATGGCGCGTGACTTTGCCAATACCGTCGCTGCCCGAATCAGTAACGGCCACTATCTGTCGCTTCAGCGCTGCGTGTCGCTCAATTTCATCGGGCTCTGGGATACGGTGGCCCAGTTTGGCTTGAACGGCCAGGCGAACGCGCAGTGGAATCTGGGTGTTCCGCCCCAGGCGCGCGTGGTCGTGCATGCGGTCGCGCTAAACGAGCAGCGCCGGTTCTTTCCCCTGGAATCGATCGGCCCCGATCAGGCGTCCCCGGCTGGCGGCTGGCGACTTGAGCGCGGGTTCATCGGTGACCATGGCGATATCGGCGGCAGTCACGCCGAGGGTGATCTGTCAGACGTCGCGCTCGGCTGGATGGTTGAGCAGGCGCGCAAGGCGGGGGTTGGGCTGAAGGCGCTCGATGTGGCCTGGCAGACGGTGACCGAGCCGCTCCTTCATGATGCGCGCAGCCTCTTCGCGCCCGGACCCGATCGGGAGTTCCGCGTCCCGCTCACGCGCACGGCAAGCGCGCAGACCGGCCCGCCGCCCGCCAGCCAAGGCACGACGGGCGCTCGGACGATGGCCTCAGACGACCCACGGGGGAGCGGCCGGCCCATGGCCCAGCTGGGCACGGGTCTCGACCGCAGTCGGGCCGAGACCATGATCCGGCGCTACCCATACCTGTTGCGCGGCCACGACGGCGCGGCAACGCTTGCCGGCGCGGTCGACATGGCAGCGTATGCGACCTGGCTCGCCGAGCATTACGCGGTCGACGTGCGATATTGACGTTTACGTTAACGTCAATTAGATTCCAGGCTCCCTTTTACTGGCGGGTAGCCTCTGGTTCGGCCCCGCTGGCCGCTCGCAGGATCCGCCATGTCCGACCTCTCCGAAAGTGCCCGGCTCGCGCAATATCGCGCGACCAACAAGGTGCGGTTTGTTACCGCTGCCTCGCTGTTTGACGGCCACGACGCCTCGATCAACATCATGCGTCGCATCCTGCAGTCAATGGGTTGCGAGGTGATTCACCTGGGGCACAACCGCTCGGTGCAGGAGATCGTGAACTGCGCGCTCCAGGAAGATGCGCATGGCATCGCGGTGTCGTCGTATCAGGGCGGCCATGTTGAGTTTTTCAAGTACATGATCGATCTGCTCGCCTCGCAAGGCGCCTCGCATATCAAGTTGTTTGGCGGCGGCGGCGGGGTGATCGTGCCCGCCGAAATTCGCGAGCTTCACGACTACGGCGTTGCGCGCATCTACTCGCCCGAAGACGGTCAGCGGCTGGGGCTACAGGGCATGATCGGCGACATGATCAGTCGCTGTGATCGCGATCTGTCCGAGTTTGCGCCCGCCTCGCTGGCATCGCTCGTCGATTGTGCGCGGCGTGCGCCCGACCCCGGTACGCCCGTGCACGGTCACACCCGGGTGCTCGCGCAGCTCATCACCGCGCTCGAGGCCGGCCGTGCTGAAGCGCCCCTGCGCGCCGAGCTCCACAAGCTCGCCGATGCGCGCAAGGTGCCCACCCTGGGGATCACCGGCACGGGCGGCGCGGGCAAGAGCTCGCTCACCGATGAGCTGGTGCGGCGCTTTCGCCTGGATCGCGACGATGCGCTGCGGATCGCGGTCATCTCGGTGGACCCCACCCGACGGAAATCTGGTGGTGCGCTGCTTGGCGACCGGATCCGGATGAATGCGATCAATCATCCAAACATCTTCATGCGCTCGCTTGCCACGCGCGAGGCGGGTAGCGAGGTGAGCGGCGCACTGCCCGATGCGATCGCCGCCTGCAAGGTGGCGGGCTTTGATCTGGTGGTGGTGGAAACCTCGGGCATCGGGCAGGGCGATGCGGCGATCGTGCCGCTGGTCGATGCCTCGCTCTATGTGATGACGCCCGAGTTCGGCGCGGCCAGCCAGCTCGAGAAAATCGATATGCTCGACTTTGCCGATTTTGTTGCGATCAATAAATTCGATCGCAAGGGCGCGATGGATGCGCTGCGCGATGTCGCCAAGCAGTACCAGCGCAATCGCGAGCAATGGAACCGACGCGCTGAAGAGATGCCGGTCTACGGTACGCAAGCCTCGCGCTTTAACGACGATGGCGTCACCGCGCTCTACCAGGCGATGCTGCCCAAGCTCACCGAACTTGGGCTCCCCGCAGGCGATACGCCCGGGCGACTGCCGGTGCAGAACATCCGATATTCGTCCAGGCAGTCGGTGATCGTGCCGGGCCCGCGCGTGCGCTATCTCGCTGACATCGCCGATACCGTGCGAGGTTACAAGGCCCAGGCGCTCTCGCAGAGCCGAATCGCCCGCGAAGTGCAGCAGCTGCGCGAATCCAAGCGAATGCTGCTCGAAGCCAACCCCGACAAAAACAAGGCCCGCGAGGCGCTCGAAGCGCTGGCGACGGCGCGCGAAGAAAAGCTGCCAGCGGCGTGCCTCAAGCTTCTAGCGAGCTGGCCAGAGACGCTGCGCGCCTATAGTGCCGACGAGTTCGTGGTGAAGGTACGCGATCGCGAGCAGCGCACCGCGATCGCCACCCGGTCGCTCTCAGGCACGCGAATTCCGAAAGTGTCGCTGCCACGCTATGAAGACCATGGCGAGTTGCTGCGCTGGCTGTTGCTTGAAAACGTTCCGGGCGCGTTTCCCTACACCGCCGGGGTGTTTGCGTTCAAGCGCGAGGGCGAGGACCCCACCCGCATGTTCGCAGGCGAAGGCGATCCGTTTCGCACCAATCGCCGCTTCAAGATGCTCTCCGAGGGCATGCCCGCCAAGCGCCTGTCAACCGCATTCGATTCCGTCACGCTCTATGGGCATGACCCCGATCTGCGTCCCGACATCTATGGCAAGGTCGGTAACTCCGGCGTGTCGATCGCAACCCTCGATGACATGAAGGTGCTCTACTCGGGCTTTGATCTGTGTGAGCCCTCCACCAGCGTGTCCATGACGATCAACGGACCCGCGCCCTCGATCCTTGCGATGTTCATGAACACCGCGATCGATCAGAACATCGAGCGCTTTGAAAAAGAGCACGGCCGTGCGCCCTCTTCTGATGAGGCGGCGACCCTCCGTGCCCGCACGCTTGCCACCGTACGCGGCACGGTGCAGGCCGACATCCTGAAGGAAGACCAGGGACAGAACACGTGCATCTTCTCCACCGAGTTCAGTCTCAAGGTGATGGGAGACATCCAGGAATATTTCGTCCGTCACGATGTCCGCAATTTCTATTCGGTATCGATCTCGGGCTATCACATTGCCGAGGCCGGTGCGAACCCGATCAGTCAGCTTGCCTTCACCCTCTCGAATGGCTTTACGTTCGTGGAGGCGTATCTCGCACGCGGCATGAAGATCGATGATTTCGCCCCCAATCTGTCGTTCTTCTTTTCAAACGGCATGGACCCCGAGTACACGGTGCTCGGCCGGGTGGCGCGCCGGATCTGGGCGGTGGCAATGCGCGAGCGCTATGGCGCAAATGATCGCAGCCAGAAGCTCAAATATCACTGCCAGACGAGCGGCCGCTCGCTGCACGCGCAGGAAATCGCGTTCAACGACATCCGCACCACGCTGCAGGCGCTCATTGCCACCTATGACAACGCCAACAGCCTGCATACCAATGCCTACGATGAGGCGATCACCACACCCACCGAGGAAAGCGTGCGCCGCGCGATGGCGATCCAGCTCATCATCAATCGCGAATGGGGCCTGGCGAAAAACGAGAATCCCAACCAGGGCAGCTTCGTGATCGATGAGCTCACCGAACTGGTGGAAGAGGCGGTCCTTGCCGAGTTCGAGCGGCTCAGCGAGCGGGGCGGCGTGCTGGGCGCGATGGAAACCGGCTATCAGCGCGGTCGGATCCAGGACGAAAGCATGCATTACGAGATGCTCAAGCACACCGGTGAGTATCCCGTGATTGGCGTGAACACGTTTCGCAATCCGCATGGCGACCCGATTCCCGAAAAGCTCGAGCTCGCCCGATCGACCGATGAGGAAAAGCGCTCGCAGCTTGAGCGCCTGGCTGACTTTCATGCGCGGCACGCAAACCAGAGCGGGCCCATGCTCGCTCGGCTGCGTCAGACCGTGATCGAAGACGGCAATGTGTTCGAGGTGCTGATGGACGCGGTGCGCGTGTGCTCGCTCGGTCAGATCACGCGCACGCTCTTCGAGGTGGGCGGGCAGTACCGGCGCAGCATGTAGGCGGGGCGCGCGGGCGACGCCCCGCGTCCCCGCAGAAACTTACGCCGCGCGGGCCTCAGCCAGCTCGGGGCTGTCTTCCGCCGCAGTGGGCGCCCGGCTGGGCTCGGGCAACCCTAGCCGCCGGGCGGCCTGCGCAAGCAACCCGTATGAATGCAGCCGTGCCTGGTGGTCGAAGATGGTGCCCGCAGCAATGATTTCATCGGCACCGGTACGCTCGATGAAGCGCTTGAGCCCCTCGGTGAGGGTATCAAGCGAGCCCACAATCGAGCACTCGAGCATCCGCATCACCTGCATTTTTTCAGCGGGACTCCAGAGCGGCTCCATGTCATCAACCGGCGGCCGCAGTTGTCCGCGGTCGTTGCGGATCATTTCGAGCACACGCTGCTGCTGGCTGGTGAAGAGCCTGCGCGCTTCGGCGTCGGTATCAGCCGCAATCACATTGACGCACGGCATCGCCCATGGGCGGGAAAGCCTTGCCGAGGGTCGGAAGCGGCTGCGATAAACCGAGAGTGCCTGATCCAGCGCCGCCGGTGCGAAGTGCGAAGCAAAGCCATAGGGGAGCCCGAAGTACGCGGCGACCTGTGCGCCGTAAAGACTTGAGCCCAGAATGAAGAGCGGCACCTGGGTACCCATACCGGGCACCGCCCGCACGCGCTGCCCTGGCTCGAGCGGGCCGAGCAGCTGGGCAAGTTCGGCGATGTCATCGGGGAAGCGGTCAGCCGAGTTGGCATCACGCCGCATGGCGTAGAGCGTTTCCATGTCGGTGCCGGGCGCGCGGCCCAGCCCGAGATCGATTCGGCCGGGAAAGAGCGACTCGAGCGTGCCGAACTGCTCGGCGATCACGAGCGGCGAGTGGTTGGGCAGCATGACCCCGCCCGAGCCCACACGGATCGTGCTGGAGGCGGCAGCCAGATGACCGATCACTACCGACGTGGCCGCACTCGCAATGCCGGTCATGTTGTGATGTTCGGCCACCCAATAGCGAGTGAACCCCAGGGACTCGACATGACGGATGAGGCTCGCCGCATTGGCCAAAGCTTCACGCGGCGTATCGCCCTGACGGACGGGAACGAGATCAAGGACGGACAGGGCCTTCAGCACGATGACTCCGAACAGAGAGAAAAAACGATGGGGAAACGACCCCGAGCCGCATTGTCGCGCTAGCGCGCAACCCGTGCGAGGAAACCCGCGAGCGCGTCATTGAACGCCTGCGACTGCTCAAAATTTGACAGGTGCGCGGCCGGATCGAGCACCGCGAGCTCGGCGCCCGGGATGGCGCGGACGATATCCTCGTGCATGGCCAGCGTGGTGCTCGGGTCCTGACGGCCGGCGATGGCAAGCACCGGGCAGGTGATGGCGCCGATCCGGTCAGCGAGGTTGAGGGTGGAGATTGCGCGTGCGCAGCCGGTATAGCCTGCCACCGAGGTTCGACGGATCTGCTGGCTGATGCGGGCGATCAGCGCCGGGCGTTCGACAACGAACGGTGCGGTGAACCAGCGCTCGATGGTGGGCTTGACCACCGCCTCGATCCCGTCGCGACGCACGGCTGCGATCCGCGCGTTCCAGACCGGCTGCATCTCGGGCGCAAAGCGGCTGCTCGTGTTGGCGAGCACCAGCGAGGCGATGCGGCCCGGGTGGCTGAAGCCCAGTGTCTGGCCGATCATGCCACCCATCGATAAACCCACGAAATGCGCGCGCTCGATGCCCGCCGCATCAAGCACTGCGATCGCGTCGGTTGCGAGGTCATCGAGGGTGTAGGGCGTGCTCCAGGGGTCGCTTGCACCGTGGCCGCGCGTGTCGAAAGCGAGCACGCGGTAATGGCGCGCCAGCATCTCCATCTGGGGCTCCCACATGGTGTGATCGCAGCAAAGCGAATGCGACATCACGACCCAGGGGCCCTGGGTGCCCGCGGTGGTGTAGAAAATTCGGTGGCCGGCGTTGATCGCGTACATGGGGGGCGAATCTCAAATATGAAAGGATCACCATTGGAGCAGGCGATCGGGGCCTCTGGCAAGGTGCGCAGTGCGGACAAGCGATACGGTTGCGATAGACAGGCCCGCCGCGCCCGGACTCGGGTCGCTTTGTGCCGCGCTGTCGCGGGCGCAGCCCGGCAGGCGGCTGGTCGTGATCGACACGCGGATGTCGCAGGTGCTGCTCGCTGGCCCCTGGGCGATCAAACTTCGGCGCGCGTGGCCGGCGTCCGCTCGGGCGCGAGCCCGCCGCGCACTGCTGGAGCGGGAGCTGCGCTGCAATCGCCAGGTGTCACCGGCGGTGTATGTCGGCGTCTTTCCGATCGCAGGGGGCGAGCGCACAGCGTTCGCCGCCGAACCTCGCCCGCATGCGGGATCGCCGGTGCCAGGGTGGCCGATGCCACCGTCGCAGCCGGTAATCGGGCGGGCTCGCGCCCGGTCGGCCGAAGGCGGCCCGATGGTCGGCGCGTCCCCAGAGCCGGTTGACTGGGCGCTCGTGATGCGGCGCCTGCCGCGTTCACGCATGCTGGACCACGCGATCCGGCGCGGGACGGTGTCCTGCGCCGATATCGATCGACTGGCCGACCGGCTGGCGGGGCTCTATGGCGCCGCAAACGCGGTGCCGATCGCGCCTGCCCGTGTGCTTGCGCGCATCGATCGAGAGCAGGCGCGAAACCGGCGGCAGCTGCTCAAGCTGGCTGATCGGCTTTCACCGTCGCCCGAGGCCGCACGCGCGCGGCTTGATACGCTACTCGATCGCTGCGATGCCGCGTGGCGGTCTCATCGCGTCACCGTGGCCGCGCGCGCCGGACGGGGCGCCTGGGTGGAGGCGCACGGCGACCTGAGGCCCGAGCATGTGTGTCTCACCCACCCGATTGAGCTGATCGACCGGCTTGAATTCGATCCGACCCTCAGGCAACTCGATGCCTGGGAGGAGCTCTGTCTCCTCGCGCTTTTCTGCGCGATGGCCGGTGCGGCCTGGATCGGCGCGCAGCTTTCGAGGCGGCTCGCACCCAGGCTCGCCGGGCCGATGCCGTCCGCGCGACTGCGGTCTTTTTACTGCGCCCACCATGCGCTCTTGCGTGCGCGGCTCGCGCTCTCGCACCTGCGCGAGCCCGGTGCGCCGCGGTCGCGGCACTGGCGTGACCTCACCCTGCGCTATCTGGGCTACGCCGAGGCCGCGCTCAACGGCTGGGATTCGCTGTCGGGCTGACGGCTCAACATGCCGTGCGGCGGCAGGGCGCTCGCCGGATCGGTCAGCAGCGCGGCAAGTGCGGGAGCAGCGCTCGCGAGCGTCATGCGCTCGCGCAGCCGGTGGCCAGCCAGTCGTGCGCTCGGCAGACTGTCGGTCACGAGCAGCGCGTCGATGCCCGCGGCATCGAGCAGATCGGCCGCCCGCTCCAGAAACTGGCCGTGGGCGGCTGCAACCATCACGCGGCTTGCGCCTGCGCTAAACAGCGCGCGGCTTGCGCGTGCGAGCGTGGCGCCGGTGGCAATGACATCATCAACCAGCAACACGGTGGCATCGCGCACCTCGCCACAGACCGCAAACGCACCCTCCATCTCGCCCGCCCGGCGTCGTTTGTCGAGCATCGCGAAGCCGGTTGGCCGATGGCTTGCCGTTTCGACCGCCTCGCGCCAAAGCTGCGCGCGCTTGATGCCTCCCGGGTCGGGGGAGGCGACGACCAGATCGGTCTGGCCGGCGGCCTCCAGCGCGGCCGCGAGAAGGACCCGATGCGTTGCGACCGTGCGAGCGGGGATTCGGAACGCATTATCGAATGCGGCAACGTTGTGCGGCTCCAGCGTGAGGAGCGCATCCACCCCGGCCGACTCGAACCACTGTGCGAGGTATCGAAGGCTGATCGGATCAAACGGCTGCGTCCGCCGGTCCTTGCGAACAAAGGGCAGATAAGGCGCAACGACCGTGACGTGGCGCGCGCCATGGTCGCGCAGGGCTGACACGAAAAAGAACAGCATGCAGAGCCGGTCCTGAGGGCTTCGTCGCGCATCACCGTAGAGACCCGCCACCACGCAGACGGGCCTGCCGTGGGGGTCGGTGAGCGGACGGATCTTGAATTCGCCGTCGCCAAAGTCGCGGATCTCGAGCGCACCCGCCTGTGCGTCGCAGCAGGCGGCAATGACCCCTGCCATCGAATGCGGGTCGTCCAGCCCGAAGACGAGCAGGGAATTGGTAGGATGATCTGGAGCACGGTCGGGGTCGGCGCGCGCGGTTCGGGCATGGGCTTGATTCATCACATGGCTCTCCTTGCCGCACAGCGTGCCTGCCTGCCGGCAGTCCGGTGTGCGCGCGCGCAAGGCGCTACGATGTCGCCACCAACCGGAGGAGACTTTGCGCAATGGCCTTGATCGATGTCTGTAATGGCGACGCCGACGGGTTGTTTGCAATGGTGCAGCTGCGCCTGGCCGAGCCCGGGCCGGCAACGCTGGTGACCGGTCGAAAGCACGAGATCGCGCTTCTGGAGCGCGTGGTGGCGCAAAACGGTGATCAGATCACCGTCTGCGATATCTCGATCGATCGAAACGTGGCGGCGCTCTCCCGGCTCCTTGCCGCGGGCGCCACGGTGCGTTACTTCGATCATCATTCGGCCGAGCGCCGCTTCGAGCATCCTGGTCTGGCTGCTTGGATCGATACCGATCCGTCGCAGTGCACGAGCCTGATCGTGGACCGCTACCTGGGTGGCCGCTTCAGCGCCTGGGCAGCGGCTGCCGCCTGGGGCGATAACCTCGCGGCGAGCGCGCAGGCGCTCGCTGCGCTTGGCGGCTTTGATTCGGAAACCTGTGAGGCCCTGAAGACGCTTGGCGAGTCGGTCAACTACAACGCCTACGGC
>JAGWXN010000438.1 GCA_018969885.1 Betaproteobacteria bacterium
TGGCTGATCGATGCCATTGACCAGCCGCGGGCTAAGGCTGCGATGATCGCGCTCGCGCGGGCTCGACGACAGTCGGTGGTGGTATGTGGCGCAGCCGGCGCGCGCACCGATCCGCTCGCGCTCGCGCGCGAAGACCTTGCGCTCACTCGGGGTGACGCACTCCTCGCTTCAGTGCGCGCCCGTCTGCGTAGAGATCATGCTTTTCCGCGTGAAGCCGGTCGCCGCTTTGGCGTGACCGCGATCTGTTCGCGGGAGCAGCCCGCGAGCGGGCGCACGCTCGGGGGAGCGGCGGGTGCGCCGCTTGCCTGCGCCGGCTACGGCTCGGCCGTCACGGTGACGGCGACGATGGGACTGGCTGCGGCGGCGTGGGTGATCGACGCGATCGTGAATCAAGCCAGCTGACAATCCCGTCGGCGTTGAGCGGCACATCAAGCGAAAGCAGTTCGGACAGCCGGGCGTCGTCAAGCGTGACGCCATGCGCGCGCAGTTCGGTTGAGAGCAGATGCGCCAGGTCGGTGCGGATGCGCGCGGTGCGCTCGCGACCCGCATGTTCATGCAGAAGACCGATCTGCGCGTAGCGTAAGGTGAGGCGCTTGAGCGTCGCGCCGATCCGGGGCACGTCGCGCACCAGCGAGTAATGCGTGAGCAGGACCGCCTCGGGGGCGAGCGCCAGCATGCGGTCGATGGTCTGGCAAAGCACCTCGGGTTCGAACTGCACCGGGGTGGAAGAGGGAAATGCGAAGGCTCGGCCCTCGACGTCGAACTCGCGGTAGGAAATGCCGAATGTATCGCCGGCAAAGATCCAGCCGCTTGACTCGTCGTGGATCACGATGTGATGGCGCGCATGGCCCGGCGCATCGATGCAATGCAGGCGGCGTCCGGCGAGCGTGATCACCTGTCCGTCGGTGGCCTCAATGACGCGCGAGGCGTCGATCGGATCAATCTGACCGTACATTCGCTCCGCTTCGGCCGTGCCATACACCTCACAAGTGGCCTGCCACAGCCTGGACGGGTCAATCATGTGACGAGCCCCGCGTGGATGCACGACCAGCCGGGCCGAGGGAAGCGCTGCCATCAGCGTGCCCGCGCCGCCCGCGTGATCCAGGTGAACATGCGTGAGAATCACCCAGTCGACATCGGCGGGTTCGAGCCCTAGCGCGGCGAGCGCGGCCAGAATTTGCGGAACACAGTGCCGCGTGCCGGTATCGATGATGGCGGCGCGACCGGCCTCGACCATCAGGTGAACCGCGTCAAAACGCGGCCGGACATAGCCGGAATCGAGCGCGAAAATACCGTGGCCAAGTGGGGCGAGCGGCAGCGCGGCATCGGTTGCGGCAGACGAAGATTGCGTGGGCGAGGTCATGGCGGGGCTCCTCGGCTGATTCTGTCATGTCTGCGCTAGACTCGTCAGCTGACTTGCTGCGAACGTCGCCCGCTATCGCGGTGACCCCCTCAATGGAGCGCCAGTGCCATGAATCTCGCCGACATTCAGTCATTTGTATCGCGCCGCTGGGACGAGGACATCGTTGACCGCCTGGTCGACTATGTGAAGGTGCCGGCCAAATCGCCTGCGTTCGATGCCAGCTGGGCCGCGCACGGGCACCTTGAGGCGGTGATCCGCTCGGCCCAGGCATGGTGCCAGGCGCAGGGCATCGAGGGCATGAAGCTTGAAATCGTCTCGATCGATGGGCTCACGCCCTGCCTGCTGTTCGATGTGCCCGCCACACAGGGGCTGGGTCAGGACCGCAGCGTGCTCTTTTACGGCCATCTGGACAAACAGCCCGAAATGGTTGGCTGGCGCGAGGGGTTCGGGCCCTGGACACCCGTGATCGAAGACGGCCGGCTCTACGGTCGCGGCAGCGCCGATGACGGCTATGCCGTGTATTCAGCCCTTACCGTGATCGCGGCGCTTGACCGTCAGGGCATTGCCCGTCCGCGCTGTGTCGGGCTGATTGAAACCTGCGAGGAAAGCGGCAGTCCCGACCTGCCTGCTTATCTCGAGAAGCTGGTCCCGAGGCTGGGCGAGGTGCAACTGGTCGTGGGGCTTGATTCGGGCTGCGGCAACTATGAGCAGCTCTGGGTCACCACATCGCTTCGCGGGCTGGTGGGCGGTGTGCTGAGCGTCGAAATTCTCGACGAGGGCGTGCACTCGGGCATGGCAAGCGGCATCGTGCCTTCGTCGTTCCGGATCGCCCGGCATCTGCTGTCACGCATCGAAGACTCCAAGACGGGCCGCGTGCTTCTGCCCGGCCTGCACGCTGATATTCCGCCCGAGCGGCTCGAGCAGGCGCGCGCGGCGGGCGACATTCTCGGTGATTCGGTCTGGCAGCACTTTCCCTGGGTCGGCTGCAGTCATGGCCCCGAGCCCCAGGCGCATGCCATGCCCACCACCACCGATCCGGTGGAGGCCATTCTCAATCGAACCTGGCGGCCCGCGCTATCGGTGACCGGCGCGGCTGGGCTGCCCATGCCGGATGCGGCGGGCAATGTTCTGCGGCCGCGAACCGTTCTGAAGCTTTCCATGCGGATCCCCCCCACGCTGGATGCGCAGGCGGCCACGCTCGCGATGCGGGAGGCGCTCGAGAGCGATGCGCCGTACCAGGCAAGGGTGCGTTTTCAGGCCGACTGGGGGGCGTCTGGCTGGAACGCGCCTGCCACAGCGGGCTGGCTTGAACGC
>JAGWXN010000439.1 GCA_018969885.1 Betaproteobacteria bacterium
GGTCGAGATCATCGCGCGCGCCGATCAGGGTTCCTGGGCCGAGTCGCATGCGCTTGCGGTGAGCACGGGCGCATCGGTGGGTGTGGCCGCCGTCACCACCATCGACCGCGGCATCATCCGCGCAGGGCTGGGCGATGATGTGCAGATCGAAGCCGGAACGCTTCGAATCGATGGCTACGCGATCGACAACGTTTATCAGTTCGCCTCGGCCTCCAGTGGCGGCCTGTTCGTGGGCGTCGCCGGTGCTGACTCCACGCTGGGTCTGGAGGGCGTGGCGCTCGCAACGCTTGGCGATCGCAACCGCGTTCAGGCGAACACGGTTCAGATCACCTCGGGGCGCGACAATAATTTCGATGCGCGTTCGGAAAACCTCGCGATCGGTGGCCTGGTTTCAGGCAGCGGCGCGGCCATGACCAATGTGGTTCGCGGCATTTCCAGAGTTGCGATCGGCGAGAACTCTTCGATTGACGCCGAAACCGTTGTGATCCGCGCGAAGAACGCTGCCGACAAGACAAGGCTCTCCGCCACCCAGGACTCACTCGACTCCACCTCCGCGGGCCTGGGTTCGGTCAGCGATCTGGCCATCACCACGCGCGTGGGCTCCGGCGCCGCGCGCTTCGGCGCAGTGGTCGATATCGGCGAAGGCTCCGAGATCACGGTGCAGTCCGACACAGCCTCGGGCGGCACGCTCTCCATCTCCACCTACACCAATGTCGACATCATCGACAAGGTTCGGGTCGATGGCTACGGCGGGTATGCGCTCAACATCGCGCGCGCGGAGCAGTCAGCCGATCTGATCTCCGGCATCAATCTGTCGGGCGCCACGCTCAGAAACTTCAGTGGCGACGTGCTGGTCGCCACCCGCACCGATGCCGACCTGACCGCCGCGGCCAACGTGGGGTCGGGGGGCGCCATCTCGGGTGCCGATGGTCGCGCCTTCTCGGCTCTGTCGAGCGACAACACCATCACGGTCAGCAATTCCGATCTGCTCGGCACCGACGTGAAGCTCCGGTCCGGCCAGGACGCCAACCGCGTCACCAATTTGCTGATGAATACCGCGCGCGCCGACATGAAACTGGTCGCGCTCTATGGCCTCAGCATTCCCACCGTCAAGGCAACGCTTGCGGAGTTCAACGCGGTGCGCCTGGTGGGCGACACCGCCGTGCGGGCAGTGCGCGATGTGGAGATCCTCGCCGAGCCGGGCATCGGTGGCGATGAACGCGCGCGTCACCGTGGCATGTACCTCAACCTCTCGGTCCCACCGTTTGGCGGCGATCTCGAGGGCAAGGGCACGGTCACGAGTCGCAATCAGGTGGAAGTGAGCCCCGAGGCCAGGCTCGAAGCGGGCGTCAATTACCGCACGCAGATGCTGGTCCGGCCGATTCTCGTGAACGGCAAGCTCGACAACCCCTATCCCGAAGGTGTTGCGGGCGCGCCCGCCTTCACCCAGGATCGCCTGGGTCAGGACCTGACCGGGGCCGAGAAAGAGGCCTTCGGACTCGATGCCGCGCAGCGCTATGAGTTCGCGCGGATCGAGATGGATGAGGTTGCGATCGGTGTGTCGCGCGGAACGATCGTGGAAGCCGTGCCAGGGGCGTTCGGAAAGGCGCTGCCGGGCAAGCGCTACTATGAGTATGCCCCCGCTGCCGGTACCAACACCGACTCCAACCTGGTCCTCGATCAGCAGGACTACACCAACGCGCGGCTCTGGACACCGATCGAACCGAATCACCAGATGACCGCTTCGGTCAATTCCTATCTGGTGAAGCAGGGCGAGATCGTTCGCACCACCGCTGGCCAGTGGTACAAGCGCACCGGCACCGACATCACCATCACGCGGGCCGAAAGTTTTTCGAGCGGTTGGAGCGACATCAACTCGATATCGAGCGACAAGGGCATCAGCCTCGCCATGACGCTTGCCGACGATTTCTATGTCGTCAAGCCCAAGGATGTGCCGCTCCCGCAGCTGGTGTATGCGAACGTTGCCAACGCGCTCTTCGAAGACCGGGCCAAGATCGTTGACTGGATTCAGAGCCACTCGGGTAACGCCGAGATGGTGGCGCGCTACCAGGTGCTTCTGGAGCAGATCGACGCCAAGCTCAAAAAACTTGGGCTGGCTGAAACCGCCAACGGCGTGACCGCCGCGCGCGCATCGTTCGATCAGCTGTTCCTCAAGCTGCCGCCGTTGCAGGCCTCAGGCGGCGGCATTTATGTGTATGCCGACGACGTCAGCAAGACCGCGCTTGAGACGGCGGTCAGCGACGGCCGTGCGGTGGCCCACGGCAGCGCCAACATCACCATCACCAACGCGACGCCATTCGGCCTGGTGGTCAATGAACTCGGGATCCTGCCGTCGGGCCGCACCGATCGTATCGGTAAAGAGCTGGTCACGATGGCGGCGGGCAGCACCTGGTTTAAGGGCGGTCGGGTGGGCGATGCCGCTGCGGCGCCGGGCGCGAGCGTGATCCGGGTGACCCAGGACGCCTATCCGAAAGAGTGGTACGACGTGGGTGGCACCTTCAAGCTGCCCGAGGCGCCGCAGGATCTTTATGTGCGGGGCCGCATCAGCAATGCCTCGGGCGCGCTCTTCCTTACCAACATGGAAGGTAGCATCAACGTCACGGGCGAGCTCCGCGCGGCCTCGGTCAAGCTGACTGCGCTGGGCGA
>JAGWXN010000440.1 GCA_018969885.1 Betaproteobacteria bacterium
GGATCATCCCAGCCCTCGGCGCGAATGCCCCGCCGCCGATGAAGCTTGAAGCTGCGAGCGACGGTGCGAACACCATTGGCAAGGAGTGCCGACGCCAGCGTGTCGCCTGAAAAACCTTCGAGCCTCCGATCATCGAACTGAAACGCAAGCCGCTGCGACCGGTCAATCTCGGTACCACCCTGGGCTAGACGAAAACCCGCCTTCAACTCGGTTCTCCGGCGAGTGTGATCGACCCGATCTCGTGGGTAAGCGTGTGCCGCTCGACACGCAGCCATTGCCGACATCCGGCCGCATGCCACCAGAGTTCGATATTCCAGCCTGCGGGATTGGCTCGCTGATACAGGACCTGCGACCACGCGGCCTCGTCAAGCGCCCCCGGATCGTCCGGTCGGGGCGCGGCCTCGCCCGCGCACTGAAATTCGGTCTCAGGACGCTCGCCGCAGAAGGGGCAGTGAAGTCTCAGCATCCCTAAAACCTGTTGGAGGCGCTGGCGGTTTCAAACAGCAGTCGCCCGGTGAGAAAGCGCTCGAGCGAAAACGGCTGGATCCAGGGATCAGCCTCACCCGTGGCGATCAGCCTCGCGAAACTGCGACCGCCTGCGGGTATGGATTTGAACCCGCCCGAGCCCCAGCCGGTGCTCACGAACAATCCCTTGACCGATGTGTTCGAGACAATCGGCGTGGTGTCAACCGACAGGTCAATCGCCCCCGCCCACTGTCGAAGGAGCTTGATGCGCGAAAAAGACGGAAACAGTTCGATCATCGAGGCCACGGTGTCGAGCACCACCTGGGGCGCGCCGCGCTGGGCATAGGACGCATACCCGTCTGCCCCGCCGCCAATGACGAGCTCGCCCTTGTCAGATTGGCTGAGGTAGACCGCGAGCGCGGGCGCCGTCACTACAATGTCGAGCACGGGCTTGAGCGGCTCGGACACAAAGGCCTGCAAAGCGACCGTCTCAATGGGAAGCCGCAGCCCCGCCATTGCCGCCAGCCGACCCGAGTGGCCCGCGACCGCGAGGCCCACCAGCGGCGTGGTGATGTCGCCGCGGGACGTGCGCACGCCCTGCACCACACCGTCAGGGCAATCAATGCCGGTCACCTCGCAACCCTCGACAATGTCTACGCCCGCGGTGCTCGCGGCCCGGGCATAGCCCCAGGCCACCGCATCGTGACGCACGGTGCCGGCGCGCCCCTGCCAGGCGCCTCCGAGGATGGGAAGCCGCATGCCGGGGTCGCGGTTCATGAGCGGGAGCAGGCCGTAGCACTCGTCGGCGTTGAGGAGTTCGTAATCAGCCCCCGCCATTCGCATGGTATGGAGGCGCCGGCGCGAATCGCGAACCTTCCCCCAGGTCTGAAGCAGTTCGATTTGTCCGCGGTGGCTCACCATGAGGTTGAAGTCGAGCTGCGCCGACAGGCCCGTCCAGAGCCTGAGATTCTCGTCCTGAAAACGGATCCCCTGCTCGCGGAGGTAATTGGACCGGATCACGGTGGTATTTCGGCCGGTGTTCCCGGAGCCGATCCAGCCGCGCTCAAGCACCGCGACCCGCAGGCCATGGTCACGGGCGAGATGCCAGGCGGTTGCCAACCCGTGGCCGCCGCCGCCCACGATGACCGCGTCATAGCGCAACGCAGGCGCTGCCGCGCGCCATGCCCGCGGCCAGCCACGATGGCCCCTCAGGGCCTGGCTGATCAGGTTGAAGATCGAATAACGCATCGCGCCGCGAGTGTAGCCTCACATCCCTGAGAACGATGCCCGCATCGCTGGCGGGGTGAGGGTTTGCTGCTAACATCCGACGGACCTGTTCAACCGACGAGGACCGTCTCATGAAAGCTTTCCGGATCCTGGTCGCCCTTGCCGCGACCAGCCTTGCCCTGTTTACTGCGCCCAGCCAGGCGCAGGCCCCCGGTAAATCACGACTGCAGACGGTGCTCGAGCGCGGCACGGTGCGCGTCGGTACCACCGGTGACTTCAATCCCATGTCGATTCGTGACCCTGCCACCAACAGCTACCGTGGCTTTGACATCGAGGCCATGGAGCAGTTTGCGAAAGACCTCGGTGTAAAGATCGAGTGGGTCCCCGCGGAATGGGCGACCCTCGTGGCCGGCATCACCGCCAACCGCTACGACATCTTCTCGGGCGCCTCGCTCAACATGGCGCGCGCCAAGACGGTTGCCTTCTCCGATCCCTACACCGAGGCGGGCACTGTGCCGCTGGTTCAGAAGAGCGACGCTGCCAAATACAAAGGCTGGGCTGACCTCAACCAGTCGGGCACCGTCGTGGCCGTGCTGCTGGGCACCGTGTTTGAAGAGCAGGCCAAGACCCACTTCCCGCAGGCTCGCGTGCGTTCGGTTGAAAAGCCCGCCACCGGCTACCAGGAAGTGCTGGCTGGCCGTGCGCAGGCCACCATCACCAGCAATGTGGAAGCGGCCACGCTCGTCAAGCAGTTCCCCAACCTCGCAATCGTGGGCGGCGCCGAGCTTCGCAACAAGCGCCCGTTTGCCTATCCCCTGCCCCAGGGTGACGCGGTCTGGACGACTTACGTCAACAACTGGATCGCACTCAAAAAATCCGAGGGCTTCTTCCAGACGCTTGAAGCCAAGTGGCTCGGCGGGCAGTAATCCTCGTACTTTGCGCGGCCCTGCCACTTCTGCTGGCGGGCTGCG